>CAYSOD010000165.1:0-8056 GCA_964432385.1 uncultured Rubrivivax sp. | reverse complement strand
GGACCTGCCGGTGATCTTCTGCCCCGCCGGGCCGATGCTCAACGACCGCCATGTGAAGGACGGGGTGCACCGCACCATCGGTGCCGGCACGCACACCCGCGTGTTCTGGGACGAGCTGCAAGCCGGCCAGATCGACGCCGCTCAGTGGCGCCAGCTCGAAAGCCGCATGACCCGCACGCCGGGCACCTGCAACACCATGGGCACCGCCTCCACCATGACCGCCATCGTGGAGGCGCTGGGGCTGACCCTGCCCGGGGCCAGCAGCATCCCGGCCATGGACTCGGCCCACACCCGCATGGCCACCGACTGCGGGGAGCGCATCGTGGGCCTGATCTGGGAAGACGCCCGGCCGAGCCAGCTGGTCACCCGCGACTCCTTCCACAACGCCCTGGCGGTGCACATGGCCCTGGGCGGCTCCACCAACGCGGCCGTGCATGTGCTGGCCATGGCCGGGCGGCTGGGCCTGCAGGTCACGCTGGACGATCTGGACACCATGGCGCGCCAGGTGCCGGTGCTGGCCAACCTGTTTCCCAGCGGCGACCGCCTGATGGAGGACTTCTATTACGCCGGCGGACTGCCTGCTCTCATGAAGCGTATAGAGCCGCTGCTGCACACCGAGGCGATGACGATCAGTGGGCGCACGGTGGCCGAGCACCTGGCGCAGGCCGAGGTGCGCGACTCGGAAGTCATCCGCCCGCTGGACCGGCCCGTGAGCAGCGCCGGCGCGCTGGCCGTGCTGCGCGGCAACCTCGCCCCCGAAGGCGCCGTGATCAAGCCCAGCGCCGCCAACCCGCGCCTGATGCAGCACCGCGGCCGCGCTCTGGTGTTTGACAGCCAACCTGCGATGCTGGCGGCCATGGCCGACGAACAGCTCGACTGCGACGAGAACACCGTGCTGGTGCTGCGCAACGCCGGGCCGGTGGGCGCCCCCGGCATGCCCGAGTGGGGCAACCTGCCCATCCCCAAGAAGCTGCTGAAAGCCGGCGTGCGCGACATGCTCCGGTTGTCCGACGCGCGCATGAGCGGCACCCACTACGGCACTTGCGTGCTGCACATCTCGCCCGAGAGCGCCGTGGGCGGCCCGCTGGCCCTGGTGTGTACTGGCGACATGATCAGCCTGGATGTGGCCGCCCGCCGCTTGCATCTGGAAGTGCCTGACGACGAACTGCAGCGCCGCCGTGCCGCGTGGACGCCCCCGCCACAGCCCTTCACGCGGGGCTTCACGCGCCTGTTCCAGCAGCACGTCACGCAGGCCCATCTGGGCTGCGATTTCGACTTCCTGCAGGGTAACGCCGCCACGCCGGAACCCGCCATCTTCTGACGCCGTGACACAACTCCACGAGACCCCTCATGCACAACCCCTTTGACGCCCTGCTGGCCCGCCAGGACCTGGCCGCTGGCTACCCAGTGGGCACTTTCGCGATGGCGGCCACGCCGCTGATCGCCGAGGCCCTGGGCCACGCCGGCTTCGACTGGGCCGTGGTCGACATGGAGCACGGCCCGCTGGACATGGGCAGCCTCGTGCACATGCTGCAGGCCGTGGCAGGCACCCGCATGCTGCCCATCACCCGCGTGCCCTGGAACGACGCCGTCACCGTCAAGCGCGTGCTCGACGCCGGGGCGCAGACGCTGATGTTCCCCTTCGTGCAGAACGCCGAAGAGGCACGGCAGGCCGTGGCCGCGTGCCGCTATCCGCCGGTGGGCCTGCGGGGCATGGCGGCCATGAGCCGGGCCTCACGCTTCGGCACCACGCCCGAACATTTCAGCGCGGCCAACCACCTGGTCAGCGTGATCGTCCAGATCGAGACCCCGCAGGCCATGGCACAGGTGGAGGACATTGCGCAGGTCGAGGGCGTGGCCGCGCTGTTCTTCGGGCCGGGCGACCTCAGCGGCGCCCTCGGCCACCCCGGCCAGACATTGCACCCGGCCGTGCTGGAGCTGATGCGGGACGGTGTCAAGCGCTGCCACCGAATCGGCAAGCCCGTGGGCACCGTGGGCGGCACGGCCGAAGCAGTGGCCACTTACCGGGCAGCAGGTTTTGATTTCATCGGCGTGGCCTCGGACCTGGGCCTGCTCATGCGCCAAAGCGCGGCCGTGCTCTCGGCCATCCGCGAACAAGACGTTCGCATTGACCACTCGGGGTACTGAGATGAAGATCACTGGACACAAGGGCCAACCCACAACGACCAACGTCACTGGCATCGCTCAAGGCCTGCGGCGGCGGGACTGGATCGGGGCCACTGGTCTGGGCCTGGTGGCCGCCAACCTGGCGGCGCCCGGCCTGGTGCAGGCACAGGCCTGGCCAGCCAAACCCATCAAGCTCATCGTGGGCTTCCCGCCCGGTGGCGGCATCGACATCGTGGCGCGCATCCTGCAGCCGGGCTTGCAGGAGGCCCTGGGCCAGCCGGTGGTGGTGGAGTACAAGCCGGGGGCTGGCGGCGTGCTGGCCGCCACCGAGCTGGCCCGCACGGCGCCCGACGGCTACACGCTGCTGGTGGCCAACATCGGCCCCTTCGTGCTCGCGCCGTTCATGATGGCAAAGCGCCCCTTCGACCCCGTGCGGGACTTCACTTGGATTGCCCAGACCTCGGGCTCCGGCTTCGTGGCAGCCGTGCCGGCCAACCACCCGGCCAACAATCTCGCGGAGTTCGTCGCCTGGGCCAAGGCCAACGCCGACAAGGGCAATTACGCTTCGGGTGGCAGCGGCTCGGTCACCCACCTGAATGGCGAAATGCTCAACCAGGTGGCGGGCACCCGGCTGGTCCACGTGCCCTACAAGGGCTCGGCGCCTGCCGTGCAGGACCTGATCGGTGGCCAGACCCATCTGCTGGTGGACGTGGCCTCGGTGATCGGCCCACACATCCAGAGCGGCAAGCTCAAGGCCATCTACGTCACGGACGCCCAGCGCCAGGCCGCACTGCCCCAAGTGGCCACGGCCCGCGAGTCGGGTTACCCCGCGCTGGAGGCTTCGGGCTGGCAAGGCATCGTGGGCCCGGCCGGGATGCCGCGCGACGTCGTGGCGCGCGTTGCCAGGGCGGTACGCGACACGCTGGCCCGCCCCGACGTCCGGCAGAAGTTCGCCCAGACGGGCGCGGGCGTCATGGACCGCGGGCCTGAGGAGTTCAGCAGCTTCGTGGCGGCCGAGATCGCGCGCTGGACGCCGGTGATCAAGGCCTCGGGTGCGACGCTGGACTGATAGGCTGCGGGTTTCGTCATCACCAGGTCTTCAAGCAGCCCATGAGCCAGCGCACCGCAGAATTTGCCGTTCATCCCAGCTTCACCCAGCGCTGGTCCCCACGAGCCTTCACGGGCAAGACACTGGCCGAGCCGGAACTCATGCGTCTGTTCGAGGCCGCCCGCTGGGCGCCCTCGGCCTCCAACACCCAGCCCTGGCGCTTCGTCTACGGCCTGGCTGGCAGCGCGGGCTTCAACACCATCCTGCAGACCCTGGTGCCCTTCAACCGAGGCTGGGCTCATCGGGCCTCGGCCCTGGTGGCCGTTCTGTCGGCCACGGTGAGCACGGCGCCCGGCGCCGTTGAAGCCAAACCCTCACCCCAGCATGCCTTCGACACAGGCGCGGCGTGGATGAGCCTGGCGCTGCAGGCCCATCACATGGGCTGGTGCGCCCACGCCATGGGCGGTTTTGACAAGGATGCGCTGCGTCAGGCCCTGAGCGTGCCCGACATCTTCGCGCTGCACTGCGTGGTGGCCTTGGGCGAACAGGGCGACAAGACCGTCCTTGAAGACTCCCTGCAGGCCCGCGAAACCCCTAACGGCCGCCAGCCGCTGAGCGCGATGGTGTGCGAAGGCCGGTTCGCCTTCGAGCGCTGAGCTCGGGTCAGCAGAGCCGCCGGTGCGTGCCTCAATCCAGGGTGACCTTCAGGCTGCGCACCAGGGGTACCCAGTTCTCGTATTCCTTCTGCATGAAGGCCTCCACCTGGGCGCGGGTCATCGCGGGGTAGGCCACCACCCCAGCCTCCTCGATCTGACGGGCGTTGGCCGGGTCGGCCATGGCCTTCTGCACAGAGGCATGCAGCCGGTCCAGTACGGCCGCCGGCGTGCCCGCCGGGGCCCAGAGAGCGTTCCAGGAGTAAGCCCGAAACCCCTTCAGCCCCGCCTCATCGAAGGTGGGCACCTCCGGCAGCACCTTCATCCGCCTGGGCACGGCCACCGCGATTGCATTCAGGCGCCCCGCCTGGATCATGGGAGCCACCACCGAAGGCGCATCCATGCCAAAGGCCAGGGTGCCGGCCATCAGGTCCGTCATGGCCGGGGCAGTGCCCTTGTAGGGAATGTGCTGCGCGTCCACCTCAGCCAGGCGGGTGAACAGATGACAGGCGATGTGGCTGGACGTGCCGTTGCCCGCCGAACCGTAGTTCAGCTTGCCAGGGTTGGCCTTCAACAGCTTGAGCAGATCCGCCAGCGTGCGGATGCCGCTGCTGGCGGGCACCACCAGCACCAGCGGCACCTCCACGGTCAGCGCCACGGGCGCCAGATCCTTCACGGGGTCGTACGGGAGCTGCTTGTACAGGCCCACATTCAGCGCATAGGTGGACAGCGTGCTGTAGGCCAGGGTGTAGCCATCCGGTGCGGACTTCGCCACGCTGTCCACGCCGATGTTGCCCCCAGCGCCGGCACGGTTGTCCACCACCACGCCCTGCCCCAAGTCGGTTGCCATGGTCTTGGCCAGGAGACGGGCCACGATGTCGGTGTTGCCCCCTGCCGGGAAGGGCACCACGAGCCTGACGGGCTTGACTGGCCAGGCGGTCGAGGCGCGCGCGACCCCAGGTGCCAGCAAGGCCAGCGCGCCCAGGGGCGCGGCCTGCAGCAGGCAGCGGCGCGCGGTTGAAAGAGGCGGCAAAGAAGGCTTCTGCACGGTGGGCACTCCTGGGTCAAAGAAGGTCAAGCGGTTGAAGGAAGCAAGTTCACGAGGCGTTGAAGGCCTCAGGCCGGAGGCGCCGGGCTGCGGCGATTGATGCCATTGCCGCCGTCGGCCGCGATGACTTCGCCAGTGACGAAGGAGGCCGCCTCGGAGCACAGAAAGACCACCACCGAAGCCACCTCGCCGTCACGCGCCAAGCGCGCCAGCGGCGCCGTCGTGCCCACCCTGCGTAAATGCTCCGCGCCCATGGGCTGACGGGTGTCGGTCCGCAAGCCGGGGCGCACCGCATTCACGCGCACGCCCGCTGGTCCAAGGCGCACCGCGAAGGCCCGGGTCAAGTGCTCCAGCGCGGCCTTGGAGGCACCGTAGATGGCCCCGTTTTCGCGCACCACGCTGGCCGCCCCGGATGAGATGTTGCAGATGGCACCCGAGCCCCTCTGGGCCATCGCCGCACCCACCCGCTGCATCAAGCGCCAGGGCGCCTGCAGGTTCACGCCCAGCACGGCCTCGAAACTCTCGGGCGAGACGTCCATCAGGTCCACGAAGGGAAACAGCCCCGCGTTGTTCACAAGCACGTCGGGCACTCCATCAGCCAGCAACCAGTCAGCCAACGCCTCGACACTTTCCAGGGCCGACAGGTCCGCCTGCAGGTACCGGTAGGAATCAGCCGGCAGGCTGATCCCCGCCTCAGCAGTCCGGTCACTCAAGAGCAAGCGAGCACCCAGGCGCTGAAAGCTCAAGGCCAGGTCGCGACCGTAAGCCCCCGCCGCGCCAGTCAGGGCGACGGTGCGACCGCCGAAGTCAGGGCTTGAGGCCATGCCAAAGGCCTGAGGCCCTTGAAACGAAGCTGTGCATCACACCCGCAGTCTAGCCAGACCGCGAGGGCGCCGCGAGCAACTTGCGAACCGCCGTTGCGATGAAAGCCTCATCCACCGGGTTGGCTGCCGGGTTGCCGGCGCGATGACCCCAGATCGACGGAATCGGTTGCAGTTCGGCGTCGCGCAGATGCGCCAGATCCAGCCGGTTGTCCTCGACCTGGAAATAGAGGTCGTGATCACCCGGCATCAGCAGCACCTTGGCACGGATCGAGTGCAGTGCCGCAGCCAAGTCGCCATTGAAGTCTGGATGCGCCGAGATGTCGCCCTGCTGCCAGGTCCAGAGCTGCGCCAGGAGATCGCAGGGGTCGCGACGCGAGAACGTGTGTTCCCAGCTGCGGACCAGGAAGTCCTCCTGCGAGCTGAAGCCCAGCGAGCGCCAGGCTTGCTCGCGATAAAAGGTCTGCGACAGCGCCCAGCCGGCGTAGATGCGGCCCATTGCTCGGAAGCCCCGCACAGGTCGGCCGGTGAATGCGCCGTCGATGAACGTGGGGTCAGCCTGCAGCGCCGCGCGTACGCCCTCGATGAACACTGCGTTGTGCGGCGCGCATCGCGACGAGCCACAGACCACCGCGATACGTTCGACCAGCTCCGGAAAGGCCACCGCCCAGTGATAGGCCTGCATGCCGCCCATCGACCAGCCGTACACCATCTTCACGCGCTGGATGCCGAACACCTCGGCAAGCAGTCGCTGCTGCACGCGCACCGCATCGTGGTAGGTGACATCGGGATACCGGTTGCCGGTCAAGGGCCAAGGCGTATTCGATGGCGAGGACGACAGGCCGTTGCCGAACAGGTTCGGAAGAATGATGAAGTAACGGGACGGATCAAGGATGCCGTCCGGTCGGATGAGCCACTCGGTGTCGTGGTGCTGTGCCGCGAACGAGGTTGGATAGACGATCACGTTGTCGCGATCGGGCGCCAGCGTGCCATAGGTCTTGTAGGCGATCCGCATCGCGGGGAACGTGCGGCCGCTTTGCAGCACGACATCGCCGGCATTGAAGATGGAGTAGTCTGGAGTGCTCATGGGTGCCTCTCATTCAGCGCTTGCCGGAGTCAATAGCGGGTCATGACAGGTTATCAGCCGGATAGAAGGTGCGGCCCTGCTTGTCGGTGAGCGGTTGTGACCGCCAAGCTGCGGATGCAGCAGGGCAACCTCTCCAGCGTGGAATGGTTCCGGGGCATCGGCGAATACAAGATCGACTACGGGCCGGGATGGCGGATCTACCTGGCCCGAGATGGATTGCAGATCATCATCCTGCTGGGCGGCGGGTCCAAGGCCCGACAGCAGCGTGACATCGATCGTGCTGTAGAGCTATGGGAGCAGTACAAGCGCTTGAAGGCAGCGGCTGCGAAGAAGTCGAAGACGGGCTCAAGCAAGCCCAGACGCAAGGAGTAACACGATGGCACTGACCCGAGATTTCAAGGACACCGTCGTGGCGCGCGTGCAGTCCGACCCAGAGTTCGCTCGCGCGTTGCTCGACGAGGCCGTGACACTGTTTCTCAATGGTGAGCCCGAGACCGCCAAAATGATGCTGCGCGACCTCGTGAATGCCACGGTCGGCTTCGAGTCTCTCGCGACCTCGGTGGAGAAGTCACCCAAGAGCGTCCACCGGATGCTCTCGGCGGCCGGTAACCCAACCATGACCAACCTGGCCGCGATCTTTTCAGCGCTCAAGCAGGCGCTCAAGGTCGAAATCCAGGCCCGCGCGGTCAGCATTGCCTGACCGATCCGTACCCAACGTCAGCCCGCGATCTCCGCCCAGACCACGATCCGGTTGCGCACGGACGCCCTGCTGCGCGGCTTGCTGCACTTCCCCACGAGCCAGCGGATGTATCCGAACTACACCGACAAGGCTGGTAAGGAAGGTCAGCACGACCTGTACCACGTCTGTGGCACCAGCAGCCGCTTGGGTGCCGCTACATCACTCGGCCGGCGCTGTCGGATGAGCGGGTGCAGATCAACACCGCCTCATAAAGGGGCAATAGAGAGGTTTTCAGGGCCAAAACTCCCCGCCAGCCCCTACACAGCCCCTACATGACCATCCAGAAAAGACAACGGGTTAGAGGCTTTCACCGCTAACCCGTTGATTTGTATGGTGGCCAAGGGCGGAATCGAACCACCGACACGCGGATTTTCAACGCACCTCTACCAACAAAAAAACTTTCGCTTTCAAATACTCGCAGCGTCGTAAAAAGTTGGTGTGCGTAATTTGTGCGTGAGCGACGCGAAGCAACAATTTTCCACCGTTGCCAAAAGTATTTCAGCATAGCCTGTCGTCCGTCTTCAGTTGTCGTT
>CAYSOD010000164.1:0-8068 GCA_964432385.1 uncultured Rubrivivax sp. | reverse complement strand
GAGCTGGCCGCCGCGCGCCAGCAGCAGGCCGCCCCAGCTCCGCAGCCGCAACCGCCGCCGCAGCCAGCGCCAGCGCAGCAGCCGCAACAGGCCGCTCCAGCGCCGCAGGCCGCCGCCGCGCCAGCGCCGACGTTGCCGCCAACGCAACCGCCGCGCCCGCCGCATCCCGTTGGCGGCGTGTTTGATCGGCCCGTCAAGGTGCCGCAAGGGTTCGCATGAAGCTGCCAAGACTGTGGACGTACACGCAGACGGCAACCGTCGCCGAGCTGCCAGAACAGCCCAGGGCAAAGGCCGAGGCCAAGACGTGGCCGCCGCCAGCGATGCCCAGGCATCCGTGGCTGGTGCTGGTGGTTGGGCGGCGCGGCTACGGCAAGAGCTACTACGCAACCAGCGTGCTGCGAGCGTGGACGCATGGCCCGACGCTGGCGATCGACCCGGTAGCGCCAGAGCCACCGACGCCAGACTATCCAGCAGCATGGGCAACCGTCTGGGCCAGCTCGACGCCGCCAGAGCTACCGCAGGGGACCAGCCTAGTGGTGGTCGACGAGGCAGACCGCTACCTTCCGTCCGCGCAGGGCAAGAGGGATGGGCTGCTAGAGGATCTGGTCTTACGCGGCCGACACCGTGGCTGCAGCCTGCTGCTATGCACGCAGCGCCCCGCGCTGGTGGGCTATGACGTGCGCTCGCAGGCCAACCGAATCGTGGTCTACAGGCTGACCGCCGACGAGGACCTAAAGGCGATCGTCTCAGTCTGCCCAGAGCTGCGAGGCCGCGAGGACGAGATTCGCACGCTGCCAGTCGGCCGCGCGCTGGTCTGGGACGACAAGCACGGCGTCTATCCACCGGCCGAGTGATGCGACAAACCGTGTCGCAGCCATGCGACAAACCGTGTCGCAGCCGTTGACATCTGCTGTTGTGTGGCGATACTACAGGGGCGCACCGTGCGCCACTAGACGCCGCCGCGCTGCGGCAGAGGTTCATCCATGAGCATCATCGTTCGTGAGCTCGACGACCAGCAGCAGACTGGATCGACGCCGCAGCTCCAACTGTTCACCGCCGGCAGCAGCGAGCGTTATCAGCTCGTTCGCGAGCTGATCTTTCGCATCACCGTTTCGCTGAACAACACCGGCGCATCGGCGACGTGGACTACGCTGGACTGGCGCCGCAACAGCTACCTGAAGTCTTACTTCAAGGTGGCGGGGAACAACGCCGCCGTCGTTCACGTCGACAACGTGCCTCTCCAGCAGCTCGGCGCGCTGGCCACCGTCGAGTATGACGGCAGCCTCGACACGTCGGACACCGAGATCCCGGCCACCGTGACCGTTGGCGCTGGTGCCTCGACCCAGACCTTTACGCTGCGCGTTCCGCTGCGCTTTGAGACGATGCTCAAGACCGGCGACGATACGCAGGTCCAGCTCGCCGAGATCGGCCAGCAGCTCTTTTCGTTCGGCAACGCCAACCTTGCCGCCGCCTTGTCGATCACTCAGATCCGCGTGCAGGCGTATGCCCGCGTCCGTCCGTGCAAGTCGCTGCGCGTCGGCCTGTTCACGCGCATCGAGCAGCAGGTTTGCAAGGCTCCGCAGCCCAAGGACTCGATCCAGTGCTCGGCGAACGAGCGTATCGCCTATCTGGGCCTCATCAGCTCGGACAGCGCGACCAACGTGACCGCCGCCACGTTCCCGATCGTGAGCCAGAACGGCCAGCCCATCATCGAAGGCAACCGTCTGGCCAACGTCGGCAGCATTGGCCAGATCGTCGGCGAGGCGTTCTACCCGCAGGGGCCGAACAGCCAGACGACCTACGCTCCGACCGATTTCGCCTTCCTCATCCAGCCCGACCCGTACTGCAAAACCAGCGAGCTGGTTGGCGGCGATAGCATCGACATCAACTACACGGCCAACGGCATCACCGCTGGCCGCGCGTTCTACACCGTACACAAGGTGCTGGCGCTCGACCCTGCACAGGCCGCGATCCGCTCCGGACGGGATCTCGACAGCGCCCAGCGCGCCGTTGCCAACGCGGGCAAGCCCTTTGGCGCCAGCACCATGCTTTTCGTGCCGGTGGAGTTCTAAGAGCCAAGGCGGGCGGCCGATGCCCAAGAGGCCCAAGCCCGCTGAAGTCGCCCCGCCAGCCCGCAAGTGGGCTGGCGGGGCGCACAGACGAGGGGACTAGATGCCCAAGTGCACCGAAAGCTGGGACAACTGTAGCGGCGTGCTGGACTGCGCCGCCGCTGCTGTTGAGACTGCCGCCAAATGCACAGCCAGCGCCGCCAAGGAAGCTGCGGGCACAGCAAAGAAGAAGATCGAGGGCTTGGACTGGCAGGGTGATACCGCTGTCGGAGACTACTTCAGCCAGAGCCGCGACTATTATCGGGCGGCCTGCAAGCAAGACGTTCTGTGTGCGTTCGAAGCTTGGAAGTCCGTCAAAGCCTCAGACAAGAAGGTCAGCGCAGAGTTCGATCCAAAGCCGCTGTTTGCAGGTACTGGCTACGATCCGAAGTTTGACAACAATGGCGAGCTGAAAGCCAAGTACTTAGGGTGGCCGAAGATTTGGCCCTTGCTGACCACAAAGCAGCAGCTAGCTTGGGAATTGCTGGTCAAGCAACAGGTTGGATTGTGCGCCAACAAGTACAACACGGCCGCCGATCTGAAGTCATTATCAGTGATACCCGTTGTGGGAAGCATACTTGACGCAACCGCCAACCTAAACGTGGCCAACCAAGCCGGGTACTGCATGAAGCAGGCCGAGGGGCTTACGGAAGATCGAGATTTTGGGGTAGAGCTGCTCAACGAGGTTACGCTTTCCGTCGCCAAGGCGTCTGGCCTAGCCCCTTCTGGCGCGCTGTCCTCGTTCAATGACCAGTGGAAGAAGTGCGTATCTGGAGACAAGCAAGCCTGCAAGGATTTTGGAAGCAACTACAAGAATTTTGACCAAATGGTCAAAGAATTTGGAGGGACCGTGCTGGATGCGCTGCTGAAAGAATTTGGGGTGAACGTACCACCAGAGGTTGCCAACGTCCTTTCTTGCATTGAAAACAGCATGGGAACGGCGAACGTAGCTCAGGCCGCGTTCGAGGCGGTTTCGGGCAACGCAGAAGCAGCGGCAAAGAAGTTTGCGCCGCACGTCCTGAAGTGTGCAGGCCAAGAAGCAATCGACAAGCTCGGCCCGGGTCCGTTGCAGAGCGTGCTCAAGAAGGCGCTTGCGCTCGCCACCGCCGTTGCGTTCCAGCCGCCGCCATCGCCGCCACCGCTTCCCGTGCTGGATTGCAGCGTCGCGGGCTTCAACGCCTACGCCAACGCTGGCGACAAAGCATCGCTGGTGGCCTGCTACGCAACGCAGGGGATCTACGGCGAGCAGGCCAACCAGCTCGCCGAGCTGTTCGTCAAGAGCAACAAGCTGGCGCCGACGCAGCTCGCCAAGGCGAGCTGGCTTGGCGATCTGTCCAAGGTCGACCTGCCAGAGCCGCCGCCGCCGACGCGGCGCCCAGACAACACGGCGCTCGGCCTGCTGGTGGTTGGCGGCCTGCTGCTGGCGGCCGCTGGTGGAGGTCAGTGATGTTTTGGAGCGACCTCGACGCCCAGGCGTCCGAGATGAACACCAAGCAGCTCACGGCAGGGACCATCCCGCCCAGCGGCTACAGTCCGGCCGGGACGCTCTACAGCAAGCTGCGCGCGGCTGGCCTAGAGTCTGGCCTGCGGCCGAGCTGGGAGACGCTGCAAGCCGTGGCTCCGATCCTCGCGAGTAGCGGCCTGAGCCAGACCGACGCTTGCCTGATCCAAGCGTGGCTGGGGGGCGCGCATGACCTGTTCGACGGGCAATTCCGCTACACGTCGGCGGCCCTGTCGGCCCAGCAGTTCTGCGGCCTGATCGACAGCAACAAGCCGAGCAGCATCGAGGCCGAGGTACTGAGCCCGTTCGTTCGCGGCGTCTATAGCTGCCGCTTCAGCGAGTGCGCCACAGACGCACTAGCCAAGATCGACACCAAGGCCGCCGAGCTGGTGCTATCGGCAGGGAAGGCCAAGGCAAAGGCAAGCGCGAAGAAACAGGACGCAGAGGCCGAGGC
Source organism: uncultured Rubrivivax sp. (assembly GCA_964432385.1). GTDB lineage: Bacteria > Pseudomonadota > Gammaproteobacteria > Burkholderiales > Burkholderiaceae_C > Rubrivivax. The sequence continues at coordinate 4,005 of CAYSOD010000164.1, read as the reverse complement.
CGACGCGGCCAAGCTTCGCCAAGAGGCGTTGTCCGCCGTGGGGTGGGGCGCTGGTATCACCGTTGGGACGCTGCTGCTGGTCGCAGGGGCGGTCCTAGCGGTCAAGCTGGCGACCGCCAGCAAGTAGGAGTTCATCATGGCTTTCAATCTTTCTGGTATTCTGGGCGGCGCCGTGGTTGGCGCGGCCGCTGGCGCTGCGATGGGCAGCTCGTGGCAGAAGGGCGCTGCTGTCGGCGCGATCGTCGTGATCGCTGGGCCGATGGTTTCGGGCCTGTTCGCCGGCCTGACCGCGCCCAAGCCCGCCGCGCCCGCTGCCGCGTAAGCAGCGCCAAAACGCTAGGACTGGAGGTTGCCCCTATGGCATACGGCACACTAGACGACATCAAGAGCCTTGAGACGCAGGCCCAGACCTACGATCTGCTGTTTCGCGTTGACAACGCGGGCGGCGGCAACTCGTACGTCGTGACCGTGCCCAAGGGCGCCAACCGCGCTGAAGTGGTCGTGAGGGTCACCGGTGGCATCGCGGGCAACCTCCAGCTCCAGCGGCACATCGTCACGCAGACCGCGCCAGCAACCGATCATGTTCAAGGCGTGATCGCGACACTGGCCTATGCGGCGGCTGGCTCCCGCACTGTCATTGAGCTGGCGCCCGGCACTGGACAAATCCAAGCCGTGCCCGTGGGCCTGCCCGGCGGCGCGACCATGACAGCAACCATCGCCCTGTGGAGGCAACCATGAACGCTACACTGTTAGGGCTGATCGCCCAGGCGCTGCCAGCTCTGCTGCGCGAGCTGCTGCCGTCGTGCAGTCCCCACACCGACGAGATCGCCCAGCTCCGCGCCGAGCTGGCCGAGCTGCGGGCCCAGCTCGCCAAGCGCAAGCCAGCCGCAGGGGGTGAGTGATGCTAGGACCGCTTGCGACGAACATGGCGGCTAACCTAGCGGTGGCGCCCATCATCAACGGGTACTCAGAGCCGCAGGCATCGCGCGGCCTGCCCGCACAGTTTGCCTACGGTGGCGGCGCCGTTGGCGTCGTGCCAGTACCGGGCGTGCTGAACGTTCTGGACACTACATCCAGCGCGGCCGTGCTGTATCCACCCGTCACCAGCGGCGGCAAGTCTGCCCCGATGGAAGTACACCTAAGCAACGAGGGCAAGCAGATGTATGAAGCAGCCGTGGGCGGCGCGCCCATCAAGAATTTTGCGCTGGAGCCGGGCGCCGCTGGCGTTCAGACCGCCGTGCCTGTGGGCGGGGCCGATCCGTCGCAGCCGTGCGTGGGGTGCCAAGGCGGCGCGTCGATGCCAGTCTACGGCCAGCTCGTCGCGGCGCCTACCGCTGGCGGCGTCGGGGCTATCGGTCCGGGCGGCCAGCAGATCCAGACCATCCCGGGGGTCATGGCCCCCGGCGGCGCTGGTGGCACTTACAACCAGAAGATCAACGTCGGGTGCGCTGAGATCAAGCGCGCGGCCGGGCCAGCGTCCGCTGCCGTTGGCGGCGTGATCGGCGCTGCCGTTGGCTACGCGGCCGCAGGCAAGCCAGTTCACGGAGCCATTGTCGGCGCCCTGCTGGGCTGGTGGTACCTGAACAGCCGCCCGTGCCCAAGCGAGCTGGCCCCGTGAACGTGGCCACCGAGGTCGTGGTTGCGCTGGCGTCTGCTGGCGTCGGCGCCGTCGTGGCCGTGGCCGTGCAGCTCTGGCGGCTGGCCGAGCGATTGACGCGCGTTGACGAGCGGCTGGCCACGTCGCTACGCTGCTGCGACGAGCTGGCCGAAGAACAGGACCGCCACAAAGAGGCGTTGATCAGGGCGGGGATGCTATGAAGAAGCTGAGCCCAATGCAGCAGGCTGGCAGCGTCTACCGTGTGGCGGTGGATTCTGCCAGCTATCTGCTGGGCGGCGTGTCGCCCGTTGTGGACAGTAGCACCGAGCTACGTCGCCTTGGCGTCTGCAAGGCTTGCCCGTACTTCGACCGTGGTTCTGGCCGCTGTGGCTTGTGTGGCTGCAACATGGAGGTCAAGGTTCGGTTTCGCGCGGCGACCTGCCCAGACCGAAGGTGGGGCTGACCATGCCAAAGGCGCTGATCTACGGCCACAGCCAGTCTGGTGGGATGGGGCTGGACGTGCAAAAGCTGCTGAGCAAGGCAGGCTGGAAGGTGACGCGCGTCACCAAGGTTGGCTGGTCTGACGGCCAGCTAGGAGCTGGGATCCCAGAGCTGACAGGTAGCCCAGGACAGTATGACCGAGTTTTCTACTACGGCGGCGCCAACCCAAAGGCCAGCAAGGAGGCCACCGGCCAGAGCATCCTTGCCAACGTCGCAAAACTGGGCGGGCCGTCCAAGGTGACAGTGGTGCTGGCCCCGTATAACGACGCCAAGGAGCCAGCCGGCATCCTCGCAGACCAGACAACGCGCGGGTGGCACTATGAGCAACTGCTGAAGTCGGCGGGCGTGAAGGTCTATCGGCCGCTGATGCCGTCCAAGGTGTTCTGGGCTGACAAGGTACACGTCAAGCCGTACACGGCCGAAGGGTTGGAGCTGGCGCAAGCAATCATCGACGGGACGCCGAGCAGGTTTACCGGGGCGGCTAGTGTGCCCGCCGAACTAGTCATGGTGCTGGGGATCGGCCTTGTGCTGTGGTGGATGGGGTCAAAATGAACAACTGGTGGACTGTGGCGGCTGTTGTTGGCCTCGGGCTAGTGCTGGTCAATCGCAGCGCGCTGGCCAGCGTGATCGGAGGCGCCTACAGGCCTGTCCGCTATCCTCCCGGCTCGCCAGAGCTGACGGCGCTGCTGGAGCAGGCCGCCAGCGTGGCTGGCCTGCCGGTGTGGTGGGCGCGCGAGAGTGCGGCGCATGAGCTGATCCGCCGCGAGTCTGGCGGCTGGGTCGGCCGCCCAAACTACACCATCCCGGGGGCTGGCGACCGCAACAAGTGGCCCGCGATTGTGGCCAAGCTCCAGCAGGGCGCAAGCGTGCCGGGCGGAAGCGATGCGGCTGGCCTTGGACAGCTCCAGCCGTCCAACATGAAGGCTTTTGCGCCCGCTGGGGTCAAGGGCTATGGCGACCCGCTGCAAGAGGCAATCGGGTTCCTTCGCTACGTCCACAGCCGCTACGGTTCGCCAGAGGTGGCGCTATCTATGCACGGCAGGCTGGGCAAGTACACCAACGCCCGCACCGGCAAGGTGCAGTCTAAGACGTTCAAGGAGGGCTACTGATGGCCGCCGATCACCTGAAGCAAGGCGAACAGACGACCTATGAAGCCGTGCAGCAGTATGCGGCCTTCGCCGCTGGCAGGCCCAAGGGCTACCAACTCACTCCAGCAGAGGAAGCCAAGCGTGCTGGCCTAGTCGCAACCGCCGCCATGCACATCGAGCTGGCCAAGCAGGCCGCCGAGGCAAGCGGAGACAAGGTGCAGCTCGCGAAGGTCTGGGCAGCCGTGCTGGAGCTCTCGCGGTTCGACGCGATGACGGCGCCGCTGACCAAGGCCAAGGCGGCGGCCTACGCTGTGCTTGACGCGCTAGACGAGCTGGAGCTATCTGGGCTGGCGCCGTCGATCCCGTACGCGCTGTATCGCGAGCGCGCGGCGTTCGTAATCGCAAGCGTCGAGCCGAAGCGCGGCAAGCTGACGTGGGCCGACGCCGTTGGCTGCGGCGCAGAATCGCTGTGGAGTCCGTGCGGCGCTGCCGATGGGGCAAACTGGGGGCTTCTGCTGCTGCTGGCTGCTGGCCTGTATCTGGCAAGCCGTCGTGCATAGCTACACGCCACCGCCAGACGTGGCCGAGGCCGCCCGCCGAGGGCTGGAGCTGAGGCGGTCGATGCCTCCCAGTCGCAGGGGCGGAACGGACGTTGGGGTGCGGCGCGGCGTGCAACTGAGCAACAGGCAGCCAGTGTCCGTTGAGACGCTGGTGAGGATGCGCGCGTGGTTCGCTCGCCATGCCGTTGACGCTCGCGGCAAGGGCTGGGGAGTGGACAGTCCCGGCTGGCAGGCGTTCCTACTGTGGGGCGGCGCTCCC
>CAYSOD010000163.1:7431-8089 GCA_964432385.1 uncultured Rubrivivax sp. | reverse complement strand
GATCCTCCAAGCGGACGATATCGTCTTCGCCCAAGTAACTGCCCGACTGCACCTCGATGATCTCGAGCGGCACCTTGCCGGGGTTGGCGAGGCGGTGGACGGCGCCTAGGGGAATGTAGGTGCTCTGGTTCTCGGAAAGCAGTTCGATGCGCTCGCCGCAGGTGACCTCGGCCGTGCCCGAGACGACGATCCAGTGCTCGGCGCGGTGGTGGTGCTTTTGCAGGCTCAAGGACGCGCCGGGCTTGACCATGATGCGCTTGACCTGGAAGCGCTCGCCCATGTCGATGCTGTCGTACCAGCCCCAGGGCCGGTGCACCTTGCGGTGGGCGTGGTGCTCGTCGCGCTGCTGCCGGCTGAGCGTGCCCACGATGGCCTTGACCTCCTGGCTGCGCGCGCGGTCACTCACCAGCACGGCGTCGGCGGTTTCCACCACCACCACGTCCTGCAGGCCGATCACGCCCACCAGGCGGTGGGTGGCGTGCACCAGGGTGCGCTGGCTGTCGTGCAGCAGCACGTCGCCCGTGGCGGCGTTACCCTGCAGGTCCTGCGGGGCCACCTGCCACACGGCGTCCCAGGCGCCCAGGTCGTTCCAGCCGGCGTCCAGCGGCACCATGCGGACGTCGATACCGGGGGCGACCTGGTCGATGAGGCTGACCAG
>CAYSOD010000163.1:0-7421 GCA_964432385.1 uncultured Rubrivivax sp. | reverse complement strand
CCGCTCCCGGGGCACTTCTCCAGCACGGCGTAGTCCACCGACTCCGCCGGCACCTGCTCGAAAGCCGCTTTGGCTGGACGAACAAAGAGTGCATCGGTGCTGCGGGCCTCAAACGCCGTGCGCGTGGCGGCCAGGATGTCCGGCCGAAACCGCTCCAGCGCAGCCAGCCAGGTGCTGGCCCGCAGCACGAAGATGCCACCGTTCCAGAAGTACCCGCCCTCGGCCAGGTAGGCCGCCGCCGTGGTGGCGTCGGGCTTTTCGACGAAGCGCTGGACGGGCTGGGCTTCGGATTGAGCCATCAGTGCGCCACCGGCTTGGATGTACCCGTACCCCGTCTCCGGCCGGTCGGGCGTGATGCCCAGGATCACCACTGCACCCTGCGCCGCCTCGTGCGCTGCGCGCTCCAGCGCAGCGGTGAAGGCTCCTGGATTCGTGACCGTCTGGTCGGCCGGCGTGACCACCAGCACCGGGTCAGCACCATCCTGGAGGGCCTGCAGCGCCGCCAGCGTGACGGCCGGCGCGGTGTTGCGCCCAGTGGGCTCCAGCACCAGAGCCGAAGGCGTGCACTGCACCTCACGCAACTGGTCCAGGATCAGAAACCGGTGTTCTTCATTGCCCACCACGATGGGCGGTGCCGCACCCTTCAGCGCCATCAGCCGCTGCGCCGCCTGCTGCAGCAAGCTGCTGTTGCCTTGCAGCACCAGAAACTGCTTGGGATAGCCCGCCCGTGACAGCGGCCACAGCCGCGTGCCCGAGCCTCCGGCCATGATGACGGGTTGGACAGTCAGGGGATGGGGGTGGGGCGTGTCATGTCGATGCATGCAGTGATTTTGCGTCCAGTGCCCCAACCTGTTACACCGGGTAGGCCCTCCTTCCCATATCATTCCAACGTCAAGACCCATACACCCATATGAAGACGACCATTGATATTGCCGACGCCCTGCTCGAGCAAGCCCGTCTCCAGGCTCAAAGGCAAGGCACGACCGTTCGTGCCCTGGTGGAGCAGGGGTTGCGCACGGTGCTGGCCGAACAAGGCAACGCGCCAGCTTTCAAGCTGCGCAAGGCGAGTTTTGCCGGCGCTGGCCTCAGCTCAGAGCTTGAGGGCGCAGACTGGGCTCGCCTGCGTGAACTGGCCTATGAGGGACGCGGCGCTTGATCGCGCTGGACACCAACCTGCTGGTCTTCGCGCATCGCGAGGACAGCCCCTTTTTCGCTGCGGCCTCGCAGTGCATAACGGGTTTGGCGGAGAGCAGTGCTCCCTGGGCCATTCCATGGCCTTGCGTTCATGAGTTCTTTTCTATCGTGACGCGCCCACGCATCTTCAAGCCACCGACCCCGATCAACTCGGCTTTGGACCAAATCGAAGCGTGGCTGGAATCGCCGTCGCTGGTCTTGTTGCATGAGAGCCCTGCGCACTGGAGCGCGTTGCGGCCCTTGTTGGAAGTGGGGCGTGTGGCAGGCCCTATGGTGCATGACGCCCGTATTGCGGCGCTGTGCCTGCAGCATGGCGTGCGCGAACTGTGGAGCGCTGACCGCGACTTCAATCGCTTCCCGGCGCTGCGCACGCGCAATCCGCTTGTGGCCGCCCTGTCCTGAGTTCAGCAGCTGTTTCGCCATTCATCTGGAAGGCGCCTTTGGCGTACCTTGCGCCCCCTGCCCCCCATACGCCCGGTCAAAGGCCACGATCACCTCGCGCACCACGCGCCGCTGGGGCACGGGCAGGCGAAGGAAGGCCTCGAAGATCTCGCGCTCCTCAAAACCGACGGCGCGGTCCCACTGTTTGCGGCGCTGCTCGATGCGTGTGGGCAGTTCGGCGCCGAAGCGCAGTTCGTGAGGCGGCACCTTCAGCCAATCGGCCAGCACCATCAACTTGGGCTGAGAGGGCAGCGTTTCACCCAATAACCAACGCCGCACCCCGTGCAGCGTCATCGGCTTGCTCCAGTACCTGCCTTGATTAATGAGATGGACGATAGGTCACAGGCGGGGTTGTTACTTCTTTGCCACCTCCAACTGTCCCCACACATCTCCCCCAACCCTCTCTGCGCCCGCCAACCGAGCACGCTGCCAGCGCGTGAAGCGTCGGCCCAGCACGCTGCCACATCCCCCGGCCGGCGAGGGGCCACGCGGTAGGGGATCTCTCGGCCGCTGGCCTGGGCGTAGGCGTTCACCACCTCCAGTACGCTGCTGCCCCGGCCGGTGCCCAGGTTGACGGTGAGGGTGTCGCCGCCGCCCAGCAACCACTGCAGCGCAGTCACATGGCCTTGTGCGAGGTCCACCACGTGCAGGTAGTCGCGCACGCCCGTGCCGTCGGGCGTGGGGTAATCGTGGCCGAAGACCTGCAGGTAAGGGCGTTGCCCGGCGGCCACCTGGGCCACGTAGGGCATGAGGTTGTTGGGGGTGCCGCGGGGTTCTTCGCCGATCAGGCCACTCTCGTGTGCGCCCACGGGGTTGAAGTAACGCAGGCTCACGTGGCGCCAGGCGGCGTCGGCCTGTGCCAGATCTCGCAGGATGGTTTCGCCCACCAGTTTGGTTTGACCGTAGGGGTTGGTGGCCGACAGCGGCGCGTCTTCTGTAATCGGCAGGCGCTGCGGGGCGCCGTACACGGTGGCGCTGGAGCTGAACACCATACGCAGGCAGCCGTGGGACTGCATCACGCGGCAGGTGGTCAGCAGGCCGCCCAGGTTGTTGGCGTAGTAGGCCAGGGGCTGGCTGGTGGATTCGCCCACGGCCTTCAGCGCGGCGAAGTGCACCACGGCGTCGATGCGGTGACGGGCAAAGACGGTGTCCAGCGCGGCCGCGTCACACACGTTCACCCGCTCGAAGTTCGGTGTCTTCCCGGTGAGTTGGTGGATTCTGGGCAGTACGCCAGGCGAGCTGTTGGAGAAGTCATCCACGCCCACCACCTGAAAACCCGCCTGCGCCAGCGCCACCCAGGTGTGCGAGCCGATGTAGCCGCAGGCGCCTGTGAGCAGGATGGTGGCAGCGCTCACCACGCCAGCCGCCCGAAGCAGCCAAGCACCCGCGCCGAATAGGGCGTGCTCAGGACGCTGTTGGCCTGCCGGCGCTCTGCGCTGGCGTCGCACCCCAGCTCGGTGCGGCGGCGGGGCTCCCAGCGCACGCCGATCGCTGCCTGCGAGGTGGTGTCGTGCGCCCTGACGGCGCCCGCCGTGGACGGCGAGGTCAGGGTGCGGCGGGCCCAGCCCAAGGACACGGCAGCCTGCACCTTGGCGGTGATGGCGCGGTCGGCCGACAGGCTCAGGCGCGTGAGCACCACACCGTCGTCCACGTGCCCCCCGGGCATGGCCTGCGCTGCCGCGGCGTCCAGCCCGTAGCGCTCCAGGTAGGCGTCCTGGCCGAGGTCCCGTACCGCTCGAAGAGTCACACGCCAGGGGCTGCGGGGCCGCCACTGCCAGGCCAGGGCCCCGGTGAGCCCGGAGAAGTCGCGTTCCTCTCGCTGGTCGTAGCGCGCGCGTAAGGGGCTGGCGCGGACGTACAGGCGCTGTGCAGCGCTGGCATTCCAGGTCGCCCAGAAGTCCAGGGCCTGGCTGCGGTAGCGGTCCCCGCCCACAGCGCTGTTGACGTAGCGCCCACGCGTCTCGCGCCAGGCCGTGCCGAAAGTGCTGACGCCCCCTGGCCGCCAGCGAAGGCCCAGTGAGGCGGAGTTCGTGCGCAGCTCGGCGCCGTCGAAACCCGGGTCGCTGTAGCTCACGCCGCGGCCGCCCCATTGCCCTTCCACCGACAGCTGTCCGCTGCCCCCAAGACGCACCACCGCACCGGCCTCGTCAGCGGTCTCCAGGTTGCGCGGGCGGCCGCTGCCCGCGGCGCCCGGGTCCAGCGGGCGCAGTGAGCGGGCCGAGGCCGCCCTGAGTTGCCCCGACCAGCGCCCGACGGTCTCCCAGTCCAGTTGCAGTTCGGCGTGGTGCGCGTCGTGGTCGAGTTCGTCGTGGACGCGGTAGCGCATCGCCTCCAGCCCCGCGTGCAGCAGCACGCGCTGCCGGCCCAGGGGCTGGTTCAGCGACAGGTCCACTGAGGTGGTCGACAGGGTGTCGGACCGTGACTGACCAAGCCCAGGCGAGGCACCCTCAGCCAGCCTGAACAGGTTGTTGTCGTGGCTGAACATCTGCGTGACCCCCCAGGTCCACCCGGGGCTCTCGGCCGCCCCGGCCGTACCGCACAGGGTCAACAGGCACGAAGCGCCCCACAGCGCTTGCGGCAGTCGGCGGATGTTCACGGGCATGGAGATCCTTTCAAGGCAGTGAGGGGAGGAAGGGCGCCCGCGGCGCAGGGTCCTGGCGGCTTTGCGGCCGGGGGTGCCAGAGCTCAGTACGCATGCCGGTCGGCCAGCACCAGACCCACGGTGCGGGCAATGATTCGCAGGTCCAGGCCCAGCGACCAGTGGCGCAGGTACTCCAGGTCGTACTCCACGCGGGCGCGCATCTTGTCCAACGTGTCGGTCTCGCCGCGGTGGCCGTTGACCTGCGCCCAGCCCGTGATGCCGGGCTTGACCTTGTGGCGCACCATGTAGGCGCGGATCAGCGCGCGGTATTCGTCGTTGTGGGCCACCGCGTGGGGCCGCGGCCCCACGATGCTCATGCGGCCTTGCAGCACGTTGAAGAACTGCGGCAACTCATCCAGCGAGGTGCGACGGATGAAGGCGCCAAACGGCGTGATGCGCGGGTCCCCGCGCGTGGCCTGCCTGACCACCGGGCCATCGTCCTGCGTGCGCATGGAGCGGAACTTCCACACCACGATCTCGTGCCCGTCCAGCCCGTTGCGCCGCTGGCGAAACAGCACCGGCCCGGGTGAGCTCAGCTTGACGCCCAGCGCCACGCCCAGCAACAGGGGCGAGATCAGCAGCAGGATCAGGCTGGACAGCAACACGTCCTCCACCCGTTTGATCAAGCGGTTCACGCCCGTGAAAGGCGTCTCGCACAGGCCGACCACCGGCACCCCGTTCACGTCCTGCAAGCGCCCCTGGATGATGGTGATGCCCAGCAGGTCGGGCACGTAGTGCACCGAAGCGGTGGTGTCCTGCAGGGCGTGCAGCAACTGCTGCATGCGAGAGACCGGGCCGGCCTCTGACGCACTGGAGGCGCCCCCCGCCCTGGCCGGGTGGGCGGTGCCGGTCTCACGTGCCCCCAAGGGCAGGGTGATGTAGACGTCCTGGACCCCGCGGCGGTGGATGAAGTCCACCACTTCGGCCAGATCGCCCCGGCGCATGCCGCGGGCGCCGGGATCCAGGCGGCCGTCGAAGCGGTCGTCAAAGCAGCCGATCAGGTCCACGCCCCGCCCGGCCTGGTCGCGCAGGGCCTGGCCGACCCGCGCCGCCAGAGGCCCGGCGCCGACCACGATGGCGCGCCGGCGTTGTTCAGGACGGCTCTGCCACCAGGTGGTCAGGCGGCCCGCACCCAGCGTGTACAGGCCGGTCAGCACGACGGTGCTCAGCCAGGCCCCGCCCAGCACGCGGGTGTCGGCTTCGGCCAGGCTGCCGCTGAGCCACAGGCCCAGCCCGATCACTGCCGCGCGCGTCATCCAGGCGGCGGTCAGTTCGGCCCAGGCGGACGCTGCGGGCATGCGCAGGCGGTTGCGGCCGGGAAAGCTCAGCACGAGCACCACCATGGCCAGCACCAGGTCAGCGCGGGCGAGGGTCCCATGAAGGGCCCAGGCCCAGGCGAGCAGGCTGGCCACGGCCAAACCGGGCTCCATCACGGCGGTGAGCAGGGCCGGTACGCTGGGCGGGACGCTGAAGAAGGTTCTGCCCTGCGAGGCGGCACTCAAGGCGCCAAACCGCTGCAAAGCGGCCGTGGCTCCAGCGCTTGAGCCTGCCGCAGCACCGAGCATGGTCCGAGGTCCGGCTTCACCATCGATGGGCCCGCGCTGCACGCGGCGCACCCCCGGTGCCGCCTGGGCCGCGTGGCGTTGGTGCATGGGGCCTGACCGAGCGGCCGGGCCCTGTGGTCCGTTGAAGCCCGGGCGGCTGGGGGTCGCTGCGGCCCCCGCGCTGCCGGGATGCAGATTGCCTTGTCTGGTGACCCTGCCTTGAGCTGCCAAACCCATCTCCCGCCTGCCTGAACCCGATGCGCGCACCCGTTGCCGGGCCCGGCACGCCCTGGGAGCCCCCTGCGTACCGCACGGGCCTCCCTACAATCCGGGCATGAGGTCCGCCCTGTTCGACATGCTCGCTCCCGCCGCCATCGAGCGATTGACCTTGCTCATCAACCATGTGCTAGGGCGCGAGCCGGTGGCAATGGAGCGCCTGCGTCCGCACGCCGGGCGCGTGCTGGCGCTGCACGCCGAGGGCTGGCCGGCCCTGTTGCCCCCATGGCCCGCCCTGGCGTTTCGCGTCACCCCGGCCGGCATGCTGGAGTGGTGCGGTCTGCAGTCCGATGCGCAGCCCGACCTCCAGGTGCGCGTGGACGCCTCCAACCCGGCCATGATGGTGGTGGGCGCATTGACAGGTCAGCCACCCACCGTGCACGTGCAGGGCGATGCCCGCCTCGCTGGTGACGTGAACTGGTTGCTGGAGAACTTGCGCTGGGATCTGGCTGATGACCTGCAGCGACTGCTCGGCCCCGGGCCGGCTCAAGTGCTCGCTCAGGCGGGCCCTGCCATCCGCAGCGCGCTGGCGCAACTCGCACCCATGGCGTCGGAACTGGTCAGCCGCTGTGCAGCAGCCTTCGGCAAGGCCAGCCCAGGGGCCGGTGACGGCGCCGGGTTCTCCTCGCCGCGCGCGTGAGACGGGCCGGGCCCGGGCTGAGTGAGGCGCTCGGTGCCAGCTTCCGGTTTCAGCGTGGGCCCTGGTGTCGCATGACCTGCGCCTGCAGGGCTGCGCCCCTTGACGCCCCCAGGAGCGGCACGTGAGACGGCTGGCCCGCCTGTGGTTCATCGCCTTCACCGTCCTGCGCTTTGGGCTGGACGAGGTGGCGCTGGGCAGCTTCCGCCAGCCCTGGGTGCGGCTGTTCGTGCGCATCGTCACGATCGGGCGCGACCTAGGCGCTCCGCGAGGGGCGCGGCTGCGTCAGGCCCTGGAGCGCCTGGGTCCCATCTTCGTCAAGTTCGGGCAGGTCTTGTCCACCCGACGCGATCTGGTGCCCCCGGACCTGGCTGACGAGCTGGCCAAGCTGCAGGACCGCGTGCCCCCCTTCCCTGCCGCGCAGTCGGCGGCGCTGGTGGAGCGCGCCCTGGGGCAGCCGCTGGACGCCGTGTTCGAGCGCTTCGATGCCGAGCCGGTGGCCAGCGCCTCCATTGCGCAGGTGCACTTCGCGCGCCTGCGCAGCGATCTGCCCGGCCGTGTGGGCGGGGCCCATGCAGGGCGGGAGGTGGCCGTCAAGGTCTTGCGCCCGGGCATGCGCTCGGCCATCGAGCGCGATCTGGAACTGCTGCACACCCTGGCACGCTGGGTGGAGCGCTTCAGCGGCGAC
>CAYSOD010000162.1:0-8106 GCA_964432385.1 uncultured Rubrivivax sp. | reverse complement strand
TCGAACAATGGCGCGCGCCAGGGCTTCGAGGCGCTGTGGAGCGGTGAGGGCTCGGACGTTGATGCCCGGGTCGAGGCCAAGGGCCTGAAGCAGATGAACGACAGCGGTGCGTTGGAGGCCATCGTCGACGAGGTGCTGGCGGCCAACGCCAAGTCGGTGGAGGAGTTCCGCGCCGGCAAGGACAAGGCCTTCAATGCTCTGGTGGGCCAGGTGATGAAGGCCAGCAAGGGCAAGGCCAACCCCTCGCAGGCCTCAGACCTGCTGCGGCGCAAGTTGGGCTGATGTCGCGCCGCGGCCGCGCTTGAGGCTCGCCGCCCGCAGTCTCACTTCTTGGCTGGCGGGTTCTTTTCCGCGCTGCCGCGCGAAGGCGCTACCGGCAACGCCTCGTAGGTGGGGTTCTCGATGGTCCCCATCGACCCTGCGGTTTCCCCCGCCCACAGCCGCCTGAGCCGTTCGAGCTCGATGTCGTAGATCCGGTTGATGCGCTCCATCTCGGCCCTTTGGTTCAAGGTGTTCTGCCGTTGCGCGGCCGTGGTGACCTCGTTGGCTTCGAGCTGCAGCTTGATCGTGGCCGCATGATCCTTGTTCTTCGGGGCACGGGCCTCCTCCTCCAGGGCCCGTTTTTCCCGTCTGAGCTGGTTCAGCCGGGTTTCCGTCAGGTCCATGGTCAGCCGCACCGGGTCCAGGGCCGACTCCCGCGCCGCTTTATGAGACTCCTCGGTGCGGTAGCGAGACAGCAAATTGCGGTCTCGCCGCACGGCCTCTGCCTTGGCCGCGGCTTCTTCCGCCACCTTGCGCTCGCGCGCTTCCTTGGCTGCACGCTCCTCGGCCGTCATGGGCGGTTGCTTGACGCCGCGCAGCGAGCCGTCCGGGTTCAGGATGCGCTGCGGGCGGTCCATGCACTCGCGGATGGGGCGGTCGGCCGTGATCCTGCGGCCCTGATCGTCCGTGCACACGTAGATCTCCGTGGCACTGCCTGCCGACGGTGTCTGTGCGAAGGAACTGGCACAAGTCAGCATCAGCGCCCCCACAAAGGCGCTGGTCACGGCCCGGCGGAACAACAACGGCACGCCCACTTTCCCTACGGTTCAGCTGCCGTACCGCTCGCGGTAGGCCCTCACGGGCGCCGCGTGGCGCTGCAGCAAAGGATCTTCATTGTGAGAGAGATACTGAAGCAAATCGTTCAACGTGGCAACCGATACCACTTCGATGCCAAAGTGTTGTTGCACGTACTGAACCGCTGACCAGGGCGCGTCTGCGCCGTTATCCACGGCTCTCTCCTGCCGGTCCAGCGCAATGGCCACGCCGCACGCGTGGCCGCCCGCGGCATGGATCATCGCCACGGACTCTCGCACGGAAGTGCCGGCGCTGATGACGTCGTCAATGATCAGCACCCGCCCGCGCACGGGGGCGCCCACCAGGGTGCCGCCCTCGCCGTGGTCCTTGGCTTCCTTGCGGTTGTAGGCGTAGGGCACGGTGCGCCCCAGCCGCGCCAGCTCGATGGCCACCGCCGCGGCCAGGGTGATGCCTTTGTAGGCCGGGCCAAACAGCATGTCGAAGGCCAGGCCGCTGGCCAGCAGGCGCCTGGCGTAGAACTCGGCCAGGCGCCCGAGCTTGGCGCCATCATCGAACAGGCCCGCGTTGAAGAAATAGGGCGACAGCCGCCCAGCCTTGGTCTTGAACTCTCCAAACCGCAGCACCCCCGCTTCCACCGAGAATCTGACGAAGGCCTGGGCCAGGGGATCCGGGTCTGTCGCGTGCATGAAGGGAGTACCGGTGGGATTTCGGCTTGTGACGCTCAACCTGAACGGCATCCGCTCCGCGGCCACCAAGGGCTTTGTGCAGTGGTCCGAAGGGATCGGGGCGGATTGTATGGGGGTGCAGGAGGTCAAGGCCCAGTCGCAGGACGTGGCCGGCCGCTTCGAACAGGTGGCCGGCATGCAGGGCCGCTTTCACTTCGCCCAGAAGAAGGGCTACTCGGGTGTGGGTCTCTATGCCCGGCACGAGCCCAGCGATGTGGTGGTGGGATTGGGCGACGCCGAGTTCGACGCTGAAGGCCGTTGGGTGGAGTTGCGCTTTGACCGCCCGGGGCGGGCGTTCAGCGTGGTGAGCTGCTACTTTCCCAGTGGTTCCAGCGGTGAGGAGCGCCAGGCGGCCAAGTTCCGCTTCCTGGACCTCCTGTACCCGCACCTCCTGGCGCTCAAGTCGCAGCGTGAGTTCATTCTCGTGGGCGACGTCAACATCGCCCACAAGACCATCGACCTGAAGAACTGGAAGGGCAACCAGAAGAATTCCGGTTTCCTGCCTGAGGAGCGGGCCTGGATGGACCGTCTGCTGGGAACCGGCCGGGGCGAGGCAGGGCTGGTGGACGTGTTTCGCACGCTCAACCCCCACCCTGAGCAGTACACCTGGTGGAGCAACCGCGGGCAGGCCTGGGCCAAGAACGTGGGTTGGCGGCTGGATTACCACCTGGCCACGCCCGCGGTGGCGGCCAGTGCCCGGCGCGAGCACATTTACCTGGCGCAGCGATTTTCGGACCACGCGCCATTGACCATCGATTACGACTTCAGCCTGTAACGTCTGATGGCCCGTGTCCTCGTCCTGGGCGCCACCGGCACCATCGGTCAGGCCACCGTGCGGGCGCTCGTGGCTCGCGGCCACCAGGTCGTGTGCTTCGTGCGGCCGCGGGCTGGGGTGGGCTCGGCGCTCGGTCCGCAGGATTTGGCGCGCCTGCTGCCGGGGGCTCAACTGCGCTTTGGCGACGTCACGGACACCGCCAGTCTGGAGCAGGACGGTTTTGCCGGTGAGCACTTTGACGTGCTGATGTCCTGCCTGGCCTCGCGCACGGGGGTTCCCCGGGACGCCTGGGCCATCGACCATCAGGCCCACCTGCAGGCCCTGGCCCTGGCGCAGCGCAGCGGGGTCCGGCACATGGTGCTGCTGTCAGCCATCTGCGTGCAAAAGCCGCTGCTGGCCTTCCAGCAGGCCAAGCTGGCCTTCGAGCAAGCTTTGGTGGACTCCGGCCTGAACTACTCCATCGTGCGGCCCACGGCCTTCTTCAAGTCCCTCTCCGGCCAGGTGGATCGGGTGCGACAGGGCAAGCCTTTTCTGCTCTTTGGCGACGGACGTCTGACCGCCTGCAAGCCCATCAGCGACGACGATCTGGGCGACTTCCTGGCCGGTTGTCTGGACGACCCTGCCCGCCACCGCAGGGTGCTGCCCGTGGGCGGCCCGGGGCCGGCGATCACGCCGCGGGAGCAGGGTGAGCGCTTGTTCGCCTTGCTGGGGCGCCCCGCGCGTTTCAAGCAGGTGCCGGTGGGGCTTATGGATGCCATCGTCAGCGCGCTGGGCTGGGCCGGGCGCGTGGTGCCTGCGCTGGCGGCCAAGGCCGAACTGGCGCGCATCGGCCGCTACTACGCCACCGAGTCCATGCTGGTGTGGGATGCAGCGGCAGGTCGCTACGACGAGCAGGCCACGCCCTCCTGGGGACGGCAGACGCTGTGGGACCACTACGCTGCCTTGGTGCGTGGAGAAACCACCCCATCGGACGTCGAGCGGGGTGACCACGCGGTGTTCTGACCGGTATGCGTCGCTGAGCTTCAGCCCTGGGGTCTGGTGAGCCTTTCTCGCTCGGACTCGCAAGCCAGGCAGCGTGCGGCTTGCGGTTCCACCTGCAGGCGGCTGAAGGGGATGTCCGCGCCGCAGGCGACGCATACGCCATAGCCGCCTTCGCGCAGCCTGAGCAGGGCGCGGCTGAGAGCGCCGAGTTCCGAGGTGTCCAGGTCTGACAGCGCCATGTCCACCTCGCGGTCCATGGCGTGATGACGCGTCACTTCGTCGTCGTCGCCCAGCAACGTGTGGGCATGTTCTGCCCGCGAGGTGCCTTCATGATGGCGCTTGAGCAGGCCGTCCAGCCGCCGCTGGCGCACTTGCAGCTCGGTCTGCAGCCAGGCGCGTTGCCCTGGCGTGAGGTGCGTGGACATGGTGAGGAACCCTCCGGCACTGATGATGCGCAAGCCCGCCGAAGGCGGGCTGACGGGGATCAAGCTCGGCGCCGGCTCTATTGGGATAAGTGCTCCCATGAAGGCGGCTCCAATGGTTGCAGAATCAGGAATCGAAAGGCGCTCTTTTCCATGCCCGCCATCCCTACCCCCCGTTTCGACACCTTTTACAAGCACGATGACCTCACCCGTCTCCTGCGAGGCTACGCCCAGGCGCTGCCCACGCTCGTGGAGGTCCGCTCGATCGGCAAAAGCCACGAGGGGCGCGACATCTGGGTGGTCATCATCACCAGCAAGGCCACGGGCAGCGACGTGGACAAGCCCGCTTTCTGGGTGGACGGCAACATCCACGCCGCCGAGCTGACCGCCTGCACCGCCTGCCTGTACTGGCTGCACAAGCTCGCCACGGGCTACGCCAAGGACCCCCAAGTCACGCAGCTGCTGGACACGCGCGTGGTCTACATGGTGCCGCGCTTGAACCCGGACGGCGCCGAGCTGGCGCTGGCCGACCGACCGCGCCACATCCGCTCCTCCACACGGCCCTACCCCTGGGATGAGCAGCCGGTGGACGGCCTGACGGTGGAAGACGTCGATGGCGACGGCCGCATGCTGATGATGCGGGTGCCTGACCCGCACGGGACCTACAAGAAGTGCCCGGACGAGCCGCGCCTGATGGTGCCGCGCGAGCCGGGTGAGTTTGGTGGCGAGTACTACCGGTTGATCCCCGAGGGCACGCTGAAGAACTTCGACGGCCTGAAGATCTGGGTCAATCCCGACCGCGAGGGCCTGGACCTGAACCGCAACTTCCCGGCCTATTGGCGCCAGGAGTTCGAGCAGCAAGGTGCGGGCCCCTACCCGACCAGCGAGCCCGAGGTCCGTGCGATGGTGGACTTCATCACCAAGCACCCCAACATCGGCGCGGCGGTGAGCTTCCACACGCACAGCGGCGTGATCCTGCGGCCCATGGGCACGCAGAGCGACGACGACATGACGCCGGAAGATCTCTGGCAGTACAAGCGTTTCAGCGACCTGGGGGCCAAGCTCACCGGCTACCCGGCCATCAGCATCTTCCACGACTTCAAATACCACCCCAAGCAGGTGATCACCGGTACGCAGGACTGGGTGTACGAGCACCTGGGCGCGCTGTTCTGGACGGTGGAAATCTGGGCGCCCAACAAGGAAGCCGGCATCAACGACTACCAGTGGATCGAGTGGTACCGCGACCACCCCGTCGAAGACGACAAGAAGCTGCTGAAGTGGAGCGACGAGCAGTGCGGCGGCAAGGCTCACGTGGACTGGTATCCCTTCAACCACCCGCAACTCGGCCGGGTGGAGCTGGGCGGCTGGGACAAGATGAACTTCTGGCGCAACCCGCCCGCGCACCTGCGCGAGCGCGAGGCGGCGCGCTTCCCGGCCTGGTTGCAGCAGATTGCGCTGTCACTGCCCAAGCTGGAGGTGCTGCGCGCTGAAGTGCGGGCGCTGGGCCCCGACTCCTGGCGGGTGCGATTTGCCGTGGCCAACAGCGGCTACCTGCCGAGCTATGTGACCAAGCGCGCGCTGGAGCGCAAGACGGTGCGCGGGGTGGTCTTCCAGATCCTGCTGCCCAAGGGCGCCAGCCTCATCAGCGGCAAGGAGCGCACCAAGGGCACACAGCTGGAAGGCCACGCGCCCAAGGGCTCGTTGCAGGCCTTCATGCCTGATCGCAACATCACGGGCGACCGGGCGATGATCGAGTGGATCGTCAAGGCGCCGCAAGGCACCATCGTGGGGCTGACAGCCACGGCGGACCGCGCCGGCACGGTGCGTACTGAGGTGACGCTGGACTGAGCCAGCGAACAGCGCTCAGGGCAGCGCGGCGTTCAACTGCTGGCGCGTGGCGTCAGCTACCCGGCGGGCTGCCTCGGCAAAGTCCTCTCCCGCACTGGCGTACAGGACAGCACGCGAAGAGTTCACGATGATGGGCCCGGTGGTGGCATGGCCCACACCGTCTGCACGCCCTTGGCCTCGCCAGCCCGCCTGCACCGTGGCCACGGCGTCGCCGCCTTGTGCGCCCACCCCAGGGATCAGCAAGGGCAGCGTGGGTGCCAATGCCCGTACGCGTGCCACCTCGGCCGGGTAAGTGGCGCCCACCACCAGCCCCATCTGGCCGTTGCGGTTCCAGGTTTCTGCGGCCAGCCGGGCCACCCGCTCGTACAGGCGTTGGCCGCCTTCCAGCCGGAGGTTCTGAAGTTCGTCGCCGCCGGGGTTGGACGTGCGGCACAGCAGGATCACGCCCTTGCCCGGGTAGGCCGTGAAGGGCGCGATGGAGTCCGCACCCATGTAGGGCGACAGCGTCACGGCGTCTGCGCCGAAACGCTCGAAGGCCTCGCGGGCGTATTGCTCACCCGTGGCCCCGATATCGCCCCGCTTGGCGTCCAGGATCACCGGCACACCCGGCGCCACGGCGCGGATGTGCGCGCACAAGTGCTCGAGCTGGTCTTCCGCGCGGTGCGCCGCGAAGTAGGCGATCTGCGGCTTGTAGGCGATCACCAGGTCCTTGGTCGCGTCGACGATGGCTGCGCAGAAGTCGAAGATGCGCGAGGCATGGCCCTTCCAGGCGCCGGGAAACTTCGCGGGCTCCGGGTCCAGCCCCACGCAGAGCATGGAGCGGTGGCGGGCCTCGGCGGCCCGCAGGGCCTGGGTGAATGTCAGGGCCGCGCTCATGGTCAGACCCGCCGTGCCAGGGCTTCAGCCGCGCCCACGTAGGAGGCGGGCGTCATCGCCAGCAGGCGCTCCTTCTCGGCGGGCGGCAGGGCCAGGCCTTGGATGAAGCCTTGCATCAGTTCGCGCGTCATCGGCTGGCCGCGGGTGAAGGCCTTGAGCTGCTCGTAGGGCTCGGGCAGGCCGTAGCGCCGCATTACCGTCTGGATGGGCTCGGCCAGCACCTCCCAGGCGTTGTCCAGATCGGCCGCCAGCCGTGATTCGTCCACCTGCAGCTTGTCCAGGCCGCGCAGCAGGCTGTCGTGGGCCAGCACGGTGTGGCCAAAAGCCACGCCCATGTTGCGCAGCACCGTGGAGTCCGTCAGGTCGCGCTGCCAGCGGCTGATGGGCAGCTTGTGGCTCATGTGAGACAGCAGCGCGTTGGCCAGCCCGTAATTGCCTTCGGCGTTCTCGAAGTCGATCGGATTGACCTTGTGCGGCATGGTCGACGAGCCCACCTCGCCGGGCTTGGTCTTCTGCTTGAAGTAGCCCAGCGAGATGTAGCCCCAGACGTCACGCGCCCAGTCGGTGAGGAGGGTGTTGCAGCGCGCCATGGCATCGAACAGCTCGGCCATGCCGTCGTGCGGCTCGATCTGCGTGGTGTACGCGTTGAAGGGCAGGCCCAGCGCGCGCTCCACCACGCCGCGGCTGAAGGCCTCCCAGTCCACGTCGGGCCAGGCCGAGAGGTGGGCGTTGTAGTTGCCCACCGCGCCGTTCATCTTGGCTGGCAGCGGCACCGCGGCGATGCGTTCCCGCGCCGTCTTCAAGCGCGCCACGACGTTGGCGATTTCCTTGCCCACCGTGGTGGGGCTGGCCGTCTGGCCATGGGTGCGACTGAGCATGGGCAGCCCGGCCAGGTCATGCGCCAGGGCGGTCATGTGCTGCGCAATGGCGTCCAGCGCTGGCAACAGCACCTGGCCGCGTGCGGCCTGGAGCATCAGCGCGTGACTCACGTTGTTGATGTCCTCGCTGGTGCAGGCGAAGTGCACGAACTCCTGTGCTGCCACCAGTTCAGGATGGCCCTCGAAGCGCCGCTTGAGCCAGTACTCCACTGCCTTGACATCATGGTTGGTGGTGCGCTCGATGTCCTTGATGGCCTGCGCGTCGGCTTCGCTGAATGCCTGCACCAGCTGGCGCAGGTGAGCACGCACAGGCAGCGACAGGGGCGCGAACTCGGCGAATCCCGCGTCCGACAGCGCAATGAACCATTCGACTTCCACCTGCACACGCCGGTGCATCAGGCCAAACTCGCTGAGCAGGGGACGCAGGGCGGCCACCTTGCTCGCATAGCGGCCGTCCAGGGGTGACAGGGCGGACAGGGAGGGCGTGGTCATGGCAGGGAATTTGCTGTGTCACCGGGCGGCAA
>CAYSOD010000161.1:0-8107 GCA_964432385.1 uncultured Rubrivivax sp. | reverse complement strand
CGTGCTGCGCAACGCCATGATCCCGGTGCTGACCGTGATGGGCCTGCAGTTCGCCAACCTCATCACCGGCACCATCGTGGTGGAAAACGTCTTCGTGCTGCCGGGCGTGGGGCGGCTGATCTTCCAGGCCATCAGCAACCGCGACCTGGTGGTCGTGCGTGACGTGGTGATGCTGTTGGCCGCGGTGGTGGTGGTCGTCAACTTCGTGGTCGACGTGCTGTATGCGCTGATCGACCCGCGCCTGCGGGGCAGCTGAAGGCCATGCACGGGTTCTGGCACCGCGCCCTGCGGCACAAGAGCTTTGTGGCGGGCGGCGTGCTCACGCTGCTGCTGGCGGGCATGGCGCTGCTGTCGCTGGTGTGGACGCCCTACCCGGTGGCCGAGATCGACATCCCGAGCAAGCTGCAGCCCCCGTCGGCCGCGCACTGGCTGGGCACCGACAGCCTGGGCCGGGACATCGTCTCGCAGATCCTGGTGGGCGCGCAAAACTCCATCGTCGTGGGCGTGATCGCCGTGGGCATCGGCCTGGGCTTCGGCGTGCTGCTGGGCTGCATCGCCTCGGCCCGACGCGGCTGGGTGGAAGAGCTCATCATGCGCGGCAGCGACTTCGCCTTTGCTTTCCCCGCGCTGCTGCTGGCCATCATGCTCACCGCCATCTACGGCCCCGGTCTGGTGATGAGCATCGTGGCGATTGGCATCTTCAACATCCCGGTCTTCGCCCGCATCACGCGCGGCAGCGCCAACGCGGTGTGGGCGCGTGAATTCGTGCTGGCCGCGCGCACGGCCGGCAAGGGGCCGGTGCGCATCACGCTGGACCACGTGCTGCCCAACATCGCCAGCGTGCTGATCGTGCAGGCCACCATCTCGTTTGCCACCGCCATCCTGGCCGAAGCGGCGCTGAGCTACCTGGGCCTGGGCACGCAACCGCCGCAGCCGAGCTGGGGCCGCATGCTCAACGAGGCGCAGACGCAGATGTTCCAGGCCCCGCTGCTGGCCGTCTACCCTGGCGTGGCCATCGTGCTCAGCGTGCTGGGGTTGAACCTGCTGGGCGACGGACTGCGCGACCTGATGGACCCGAAGCTGGCGAGGAAGCGGTGAGGCTGGCGGTCAATACCCTGCCGAGCAGCCCAGCCTCAATGTGAGCGGCGGGATCCCCTCCTCCCAAACGCTGTCGCTGACCGCCGTGGCGATGCTGGCCTTTGCCGGCAACTCGCTGCTGTGCCGGCTGGCGCTGCAGCACTCCAGCATCGACCCCGCGAGTTTCACCACCGTACGGCTGCTGTCGGGCGCCGTGGTGCTGTGGGCCCTCGTGCGGTGGCAGGGCCATCGCACCTCAGGAGACTGGGGCTCGGCCGCCGCCCTCTTCGTCTACGCCGCAGCTTTTTCTTACGCCTATCTCAGTCTTTCGGCCGGCACGGGCGCGCTGCTGCTGTTCGGCGCGGTGCAGGCCACGATGCTGGGCTGGGGCTTGTGGGGCGGCCAGCGCCTGGGCCGAGGACAAACAGCCGGGCTGGTGCTGGCGATGGGCGGGCTGGTGGCCCTGCTGTGGCCGGGCGTGACGGCGCCGCCGGCTGTGGGCGGGCTGCTGATGCTGTCAGCGGGTGTGGCCTGGGGCGTGTACTCGCTGCGCGGGCGCGGCGCGGGCGACCCCACCGCCGTGACCGCAGGCAACTTCGTGCGCGCCGCGGTGCTGGCGGTGCCCTTGGTGCTGGCAGCCCTGCCTTGGGCCCAGGTGGACGCCGCCGGCCTGCTGTGGGCGTTGTGCTCGGGCGCGGTGACCTCCGGCCTGGGCTACGCCGTCTGGTACACGGCACTCAAGGGCCTGCACCCCACCAGCAGCGCCAGCGTACAGCTCAGCGTGCCCGTCCTCACCGCCCTGGGGGGTGTGGCCTTCCTCAGCGAACCTCTGACGCTGCACTTGACGATGTGCTCAGCCGCCATCCTGGGCGGGATTGCTTGGGTGATTGCCGGGCAGCGTGCGGGCAAGTGAGAGTGGGTCAGCCACCGGCTTGAACGCCCGGCCCGCAAGGTCAAGAGCCGTTCGAAACCCTACTCCGCCACCCCCCAATCCCCCGACTTGCCCCCGCGCTTTTCCAGCAGCCGGATGTCACCCATGACCATGCCGCGGTCCACGGCCTTGCACATGTCGTAGACGGTGAGCAGGCCCACCTGCACGGCAGTGAGGGCTTCCATTTCCACACCGGTGCGGCCCAGCGTTTCCACCTGGGCGGTGCAGCGTACCCGTGACTGCGCCTCGTTCAGCTCAAAGTCCACCGCCACACGGGTGATGGGCAGCGGATGGCACAGCGGCACCAGGTCGGCGGTGCGCTTGGCGCCCTGGATGGCGGCAATGCGGGCGATGCCGATGACATCACCCTTCTTGGCACGACCTTCAACCACCAGGGCGAAGGTCTCGGGCTTCATGGTGATGGTGCCGCTGGCGCGCGCCACGCGGTGGGTGACGTCTTTGGCCGCCACATCCACCATGTGGGCCTGGCCCTGGGCGTCGAAGTGGGTCAGAGGGGAAGCGGGCGGCGATGCCGGCACCTGAGAAGGCTGGGGGTGGTTCATGGCGGCGTGAGAAGAAACGGTAAAGCGGCTTTCTGGGCCGGGCCAATCCCGGGACGGGGAGCCTGACGGCCACCTGCGCAACAAGCGGGCAATGTGTCAGTGTCATCATAGGGTGGTGAAGAAAGCCCTCGCCGCCCTGCTCAGCGCCAGCCTTGCGCTGTCCACACCCTGGGCGCAGGCCCAGGTGCGCCTGCCCTCGCTGGGCGACTCGGCCTCGGAAGACCTGCCCGTGGGCACCGAGCGGCGCCTGGGTGAGCAGATCATGCGCGAGGTCAAGCGCGACCCGGCCTACCTGGACGACCCGGTACTGCTGGATTACCTGCGCTCGCTGTGGCAACCGCTGCTGCAAGCCGCCCGCGCCCGAGGCGACATCGGCCCCGAGATCGAGCAGGCCTTCTCATGGGACGTCTTCCTGGTGCAGGACCGCAGCGTGAACGCCTTCGCCCTGCCTGGCGGACACGTGGGCGTGCACCTGGGGCTGATCGCGGTGACCGCCACGCGCGACGAGTTGGCCGCGGTGCTGGCGCACGAACTGTCGCACGTGAGCCAGCGCCACATTGCGCGCAGCATGGGCAGCGCGAGCCGCCAGGGCGCGCTGGGCGTGGCTGCCATGCTGCTGGGCGTGCTCATTGCCGCGCGCAGCAGCAACCCCGACGCGGCACAGGCCGCGATCGCCGGGGGACAGGCGGCCATGATCCAGGGGCAGCTGAACTTCTCCCGCGACATGGAGCGCGAGGCTGACCGCATCGGCTATGGCGTGTTCCGCGATGCCGGCTTCGCCACGCCCGGCATGGCCACGATGTTCGAGAAGCTCGACCAGGCCAGCCGACTGAACGACAGCGGCGGCTTCCCCTACCTGCGCAGCCACCCCTTGACCAGCGAGCGCATGGCCGAGGCGCGCTCACGGCTCACCGAGTCCACCACCACGCAGGCTGAACGCGGCACACCGCACGCGCTGATGCAGGGCCGGGCCCGCGCCCTGATGGATGCCACGGTGGACAACTGGCGCCGCCTGGTGGCGCAGGCGCAGGCCGCGTTGAACACCGCGCCCGCCAACGCCAACTCGGGCGGTGCAGCTTTGCCGCCCCACCCCGCCGAGCAGGCGGGCTCGCTTTACGCCGGGGCCTTGGCGGCCTCTCGGCTGGGTGACCACCGGACGGCGGTGGCCTTGCACGAAGCGCTGACACGCCTGCTCGGGCTCAAGCCCGCCACGAGCGCGCCGGACGCCGCCCACAGCCGCTGGGCGGCGCAGCTGCTTGGGGCCGAACTGGCCCTGTCCCGGGGGGAACCCCGCGCCGCTTCAACGGCACTGGCCGACCTGAGCCCGCCCAGGTCGGCCGATGCGCAGGCCATCCACCCTGGCGTGCGTTCGCTGCTCATGTTGCGCTCGCAGGCCAGCCTGAGCGCTGCGCTGCAGGCACCCGACAGTGCAGACCGTCGCCAGGACGCCGCCTTGCGCGAGACGCTCGAATCACTGCAGACCTGGGTGGCAGAGCACCGCGACGATGCGGCGGCCTGGTTGCTGTTGGCCCAGGCCAGTGAGGCCTTGGGCCTGCAGCTGCGGGCCCTGCGGGCCCAGGCCGAGGCCCGCGCCGCCGCAGGCGACCTGGGCGCCGCAATCGACCGGCTGCGGGCGGCACAGACCCGCTCACGCAGCGCCGCCGCGGGCGGCGACTTCATCGAGGCCTCGATCATCGACACCCGGCTGCGCCAGTTGCAGGCGCAGCGCCGGCAGGAGATGGCCGAGATGCGGGCCCAGCGCGGCGGCCCCGGGCCCCGCGAAGAACCACGAGAAGGCCAGCCTGAAGACATCCGCGACAGCCGCAACGGCGGCGGAACCGCGGATCGCAGCGGCCGCCGGCCCTGATTTACCGGCACTGCGGGCGGGTTGGCGGAGCGCCTTGCCGTGAGGACATTCGGGTTACCTCGGTGGGGGAGAACTCTTCCCAGCAGCGTTGCGGCGCATTACCATGCGCGCCAACGCCGATCAGGGCCTTTGTGCCCAGGCGTCAACCCCATCACCCCACCCTCAAGACTTCCGGAGAAATCGATGGCAACTGCAAAGAAGGTCGCTGCCAAGAAGCCCGCCGCCAAGGCACCGGCCAAAAAGGCTGCTGCAAAGCCCGCCGCCAAGGCCGCGCCGGCCAAGAAGGCAGCCCCTGCCAAGACGGCGGCTGCAAAGAAGGCCCCCGCCAAGAAGCGCACCCCCAGCGCGGCCTTCATGAAGCCCATGACCCCCAGCGCTGCGCTGGGTGCAGTGATCGGCGCCAAGGCCCTGCCGCGCACCGAGGTGACGCGCAAGGTGTGGGAATACATCAAGAAGAACGGCCTGCAGGACAAGAATGCCAAGACCATGATCAATGCCGACGCCAAGCTCAAGGCCGTGCTGGGCAAGGATCAGGTCTCGATGTTCGAGATGACCAAGATCATCAGCGGCCACCTGAAGTGATGTTGGCTGGCGCCGGGCTGCGGCCCGGCCCCGGTACAGGGCCCCTGCCCTGGTCCAACCCGCCCCGGCTTCGGCTGCGGCGGGTTTCGTTTTTCAGGGCCGGTCTTTGCCGGGCCTCACAGGCGCTTCAACCAGCTGCCAGACGTCTTTCCAGGAAGTCCAGCCGGTCCTGGCCCCAGAAGATCTCGCCGTCCACCACGTAGCTCGGCGCGCCGAACACGCCCGTCTCCACCGCGCGCTGCGTGTCGGCCTCGTAGCGCAGTTGCGCGGCCTGGCTGTGACCATCCTCGATGCGAGAGGCCGGCAGACCACAACGCGCCAGCAGGCCTGCCAACGTGGCCTCGTCCGCGATGTTGAGCTCCTCGGCCCAGCAGGCGGACAGCACCGCCCCGGCCAAAGCCATGGCCGCCTCCGCCCCATCGTGCTGGTCCACTGCGATGATGAGACGCGCTGCGTCGTCGCCCTGCACCGGAAAGAAGCGCGGGTGCAGGTGGATGGGCAGGCCCAGCCACCTCGCAAAGCGCTCCAGCTCCAGCAGCCGGTAGGCCTGGCGCTGCGGCGCGCGCTTGGCCAGCGGCAGCCCCCCGGAGACCGGGAAGACGCGCCCACCCAGGTCGATGGGCATGACGCGGATCTGAACCTGGGCCTCGCGGGCGATGCGCTGGAAGCGGGCATGGCCCAGGTAGGCCCACGGCGATTGGGGCGCGAAGTAATAGTCGACTGTCAAAGACAAGGGGGTCCTCCTCGAATGATGCGTGCCGCCGCGATGGCATCCCCGCGGTCGGTCTGTGGACGAGTCTAGGACAGGCGAGCGAAACCTGCCGGCCGGTCGAAAGTTCGCCTGAGACGCTTAGGCAGCAGGCGCAAAGGCCCGGCCCAGCAGTGGCGCCAGAAAGCGCCCCGTGTGGCTGGCCGCACAGGCCGCCACGGCTTCGGGGGGGCCTTCCACGAGCACCTGGCCGCCGCCGGCACCACCCTCGGGCCCCATGTCGATGAGCCAGTCGGCCGTCTTGATGACGTCCAGGTTGTGCTCGATGACGACGATGGTGTTGCCGGCGTCGCACAGCTGGTGCAGCACGCGCAGCAGCAGGCCGATGTCGTGGAAGTGCAGCCCGGTGGTGGGCTCGTCCAGTATGTAGAGTGTGCGCCCGGTGTCGCGCTTGCCGAGTTCCAGCCCCAGCTTGACGCGCTGCGCCTCGCCGCCAGACAGCGTGGTGGCACTCTGCCCCAGGCGGATGTAACCCAGACCCACATCCAGCAGGGCCTGGAGCTTGCGTGCGATGGCCGGCACAGCGCTGAAGAAGCTGTGCGCGTCCTCCACCGTCATGTCCAGCACCTCGTGGATGTTGCGGCCCTTGTAGAGGATCTCCAAGGTCTCACGGTTGTAGCGCTGGCCGGCGCAGGTGTCGCAGGGCACGTAGACGTCGGGCAGGAAGTGCATCTCCACCTTCAGCACGCCATCGCCCTCGCAGGCTTCACAGCGCCCGCCGCCGGAAGAAGCCGCCACGTTGAAGCTGAAGCGGCCCGCGCCATAACCGCGCTCGCGTGCGGCCGGCACCTCGGCGAAGAGCTCACGGATGGGCGTGAACAGCCCGGTGTACGTGGCGGGGTTGCTGCGCGGCGTGCGACCAATGGGGCTCTGGTCCACATTGATGACCTTGTCGAAGGCCTCCAGGCCTTCGATGGCGTCGTGCGGCGAAGGCTCCAGATGGCTGCCGTAGAGCTTGCGCGCCACAGCGGCGTACAGCGTGTCGTTGACGAGTGTGCTCTTGCCCGAGCCCGACACGCCCGTCACGCAGGTGAACAGGCCAACCGGGATCTCCACCGTCACGTTCTTCAGGTTGTGGCCACGCGCGCCCTCGATGCGCAGGGCCTGGGGTGGCGCGTCGGGGCCGCCGGTTCGGCGCACCAGGCGATCATCCGGGCGCTGCTGCGGCTGGACGGAGGCGCGCAGCGGGGCACGCCGCGCCGCCGGCACCTCGATGCGCAGGCGCTGGCCCAGGTAGGCGCCGGTCAACGAGGCCTCGTCGGCCACCACCTGCTCGGGCGTGCCCTGGGCCATGACACGCCCGCCGTGCACGCCGGCACCGGGGCCCATGTCCACCACGTGGTCGGCCGCGCGGATCATGTCCTCGTCATGCTCCACCACCAGCACCGAGTTGCCCAGGTCGCGCAAGCGCTTCAAGGTGCCGATCAGCCGCTCGTTGTCGCGCTGGTGCAACCCGATGCTGGGCTCGTCCAGCACGTACATCACGCCCGAGAGGCCCGAGCCGATCTGGCTGGCCAGGCGGATGCGCTGCGCCTCCCCGCCCGACAGCGTGTCGGCACTGCGGTCCAAGCTCAGATAGGTCAGCCCCACGTCGTTGAGAAACTTCAGCCGCGAGCGAATCTCTCGCACGATCTTGTCGGCGATCTGCGCCTTGGCGCCAGCCAGCTGCAAGCCCTCGAAGTAAGCCAGGCACTCTGCGAGCGTGGCGTGCTCGACCTCGAAGATGGGCTTGCCGGGGGCGGGCGTACCCGGTGCTGCCGCAGCGCCAGAGGGTCCGCCTGCCGGCGTGGTGCCCAGACCGCCCTGCGCGCCCAAGGCGGCCGCGGGCTGAAGAAACACATGCCGCGCCTCGCGCCGCAACCGCGTGCCTTGGCAGGCCGTGCAGGGCTTGGCGGCCTGGTAGCGCGCCAGATCCTCTCGCACCGCGGCCGAGTCGGTCTCGCGCAGCCGGCGCTGGAAGTTGGGAATGATCCCTTCGAAGGGGTGCGAGCGCTTGACCGTGCGGGTCTTGCCGCGGGCGCCCTCGGCCTCGTAGGTGAACTCGATGTCTTCGCCACCCGACCCGTACAGGATCACTTCGCGGGCTCTCTCAGGTAGGGCCTCGAAAGGCTGCTCCAGGTCGACGCCCAGGTGTTGCCCCACGGCCTCCAGCATGGAGTAGGTGTAGCGGTTGCGCCGGTCCCAGCCCTTGACCGCGCCCGAGGCCAAGCTCAGCGAGGGTAAGGCCACCACGCGCTCCGGGTCCATCACCGTCATCTTGCCCAGGCCGTCGCAGGTGGGTCAGGCACCCACGGGCGAGCTGAAGGAGAACAAGCGCG
>CAYSOD010000160.1:0-8108 GCA_964432385.1 uncultured Rubrivivax sp. | reverse complement strand
CGGTGCCGCAGTGCGGCTCGGTCAGGCACATGGTGCCGGTCCACTCGCCGCTGGTCAGCTTGGGCAGGAAGGTGGCCTTCTGCTCGGGCGTGCCGTGGGCGTGCAGGCACTCGTAGGCGCCGTGCGACAGGCCCGGGTACATGGTCCAGGCCTGGTTGGCCGAGTTCAGCATTTCGTAGAAACACTGGTTCACCACGATGGGCAGGCCCTGGCCGCCGTACTCGGGGTCGCAGCCCAGCGCCGGCCAACCGCCCTCCACGTACTTGGCATAAGCCTCCTTAAAGCCAGCCGGGGCCGTCACTTCGTGGGTGGTCTTGTCCAGACTGCAGCCCTGCGCATCACCGCTGGCATTGATCGGGAAGATCACCTCGGCGGCGAACTTGCCGCCCTCCTCCAGCACGGCGTTGATGGTGTCGGCATCGATGTCCGCGTGGCGCGGCAGCATCTTCAGCTCCTCGGTGACGTTCAACAGCTCGTGCAGCACGAACTGCATGTCGCGCAGGGGCGGGGTGTAGACGGGCATGGGGTTCTCCTAGAAGAAGTCAACGGGTCAGGATGCGTTCGAAGCCGGCGCGGGCACGTTCAGGCGCGCCCGGGGTACGCAGAAAGCGTGCATCGTGGTGCAGGGCCAGGATCAGGCCGTGGATCTCGAACAGCATCTGCTGGGGGTCCACGTCGCGCTCGAGGTGGCCCTCCTCCACGGCAAGTTCAATGGCGCGCCCCAAGGCCTGGTGCCAGGCCCGCACCATCTCCACCAGCGCGTCGCGCACAGGGCCGGGACGATCATCGAACTCCACCGCGCCACTGATGTAGATGCAGCCCGAGTCGATCTCCTGGGAGACACGGCGCACCCAGCGCTCGAACAGCGCGCGCAGGCGCGGCAAGCCGCGTGGCTCCTTCATGCAGGGCTGGAAGACCTCGGCCTCAAAGCGCACGTGGTACTCGCGCACCACCGAGATCTGCAGCTCCTCGCGCGAGCCGAAGTGGGCGAACACGCCCGACTTGCTCATGCCCATCAAGTCGGCCAGGGCCCCGATGGACAAGCCCTCCAGCCCCATGTGCGAGGCCAGACCCAAGGCCGCGTCCAGGATGGCGGCCCGGGTTTGCCGGCCCTTGTTGGGCGCGTGTCGGGTGTCGGCGGGGGCCAGGGTGTCCATCAGAGCAGGCAAGGCAGGTCGCAGGGGGGTGGGCTCAGTGCCGGTTGCGTATTGGAGCGAGAAGAGGACGAGATAAAAATCGAACGGTCGTGCTATTTTGCCCCCGATCCGATGTTTGTCCACTGCAGAAGACCGCACCGTGCAAGGGCTTTCATCTGCGAGTGCGGTGGATGCTCAAGGCAGAACGTTGGTATCCTTCGCTTCCGAGGACGGATCGGCATGGAA
Organism: uncultured Rubrivivax sp.; assembly: GCA_964432385.1. Lineage (GTDB taxonomy): Bacteria > Pseudomonadota > Gammaproteobacteria > Burkholderiales > Burkholderiaceae_C > Rubrivivax. The sequence goes on along the minus strand of CAYSOD010000160.1, from coordinate 6,726 downwards.
GTACTTCAGCTCGACGTTTCCGGCAGGCCCCAGGCCTGGATTTCAGCCCAGGAGGCTGCCACGCTCTACGCCAGCGACACGGTGGCGTGGACCCTGGGCGACGCCTTCCAGGTGCTTCGTGGCGGCATCCAGCGGGCCACCGGCCAGCAGTCGCGCATCGAGGTGCATCCCATCGTGGCGGTCAAAGGCGCCGTGCCCAGCCGGGCCTGGCGTACCGAGCCTGCGCTCACCAACCCCAAGCTCTTTGCACGCGACCGACATTTGTGCGCCTACTGCAGCCGCCACGTCCGCTTTGACGAACTCACCCGTGAGCACATCGTACCCGTGTCCCGCGGCGGCCACGACACCTGGATGAACTGCATCACCGCCTGCCGCAGCTGCAATGGCCAGAAAGCCAACCGGCTGCCGGAAGAGGCGCGCATGAGCCTGCACTACCTGCCCTACGTGCCCAGCCTGCACGAGGACATGATCCTGCGCGGCCGGCGCATCCTGAGCGACCAGATGGAGTTCCTGCTGGCCAGCGTGCCCAAGCACTCGCGGCTTCACAGTTGACCGCTGATCAGCATCAAGGCCCGTGCAGTTCTGCGCCCCCTTCGCAGCTGGCGCGAAAGGATTCTTCACAAAGGGCGGGCATGATGATGCACCGGCACCCGACGGTTTGACACTGTTCGTCACGACCCGATCCCACTTTCTTCAGGACTTTCCCATGCACCTGCGTCTTCTCGCCCTGGCCCTGGCAGCCACCTTAGCCGCCTGCTCCACCACCAGCCCTGACGTCGTGCGTCGCGAAGACGCCAACCGCATGTCCAGCGTGATCGATGCGGTGGTGCTGTCGGTGCGCCCGGTGACCGTGGAAGGTCAACAAAGTGGCGTGGGCGGCACAGCCGGCGGCGTGGTGGGCGCGATCGCCGGGGGCTCCGTGGGCGGTGGCCGCCGCGACAGCGCCGTGGGTAGCGTGCTGGGCGCCGTGGCCGGCGCCGTGGTGGGCAACGCCATCGAGCGCTCCACCACGCGCGAGGAGGCCGTGGAGGTGCTCGTGCAATTGCCCAGTGGTGAACGCCGCGCCATCGTCCAGGCCAAAGGCAGCGAAGAGCTGCGCACGGGCGACCCCGTGATCATCGTCACCACAGGCGGCAAGGCCCGCGTGACGCGGGCGCCTGCGGTGACGCCCCGATCAGCCACCAGCGCACCGGCCCAGCGCAGCTGAGCTCAGGTCCGGGCCGGGCTGCTTCGACGGGCTAGGGGTGCAAGCGCCCCTGTTGCCCGTGATTTGCTGCGAGGAAGTCCCCTTCGAGCATCCACGCGGCTTGCGCTGCGTGCTCTTCGAACAGCTGATGCTGCATGCCGTAGCGCACCAAGGACGCGGTACCCGCCACGCCCAGCTTTTCCATGATGTGGGCCTTGTGGGTGCTCACGGTCTTGATGGACAAGTGCAACTCGTCGGCGATGTCGGTCAGGCGCTTGCCCGCCATGATGTGGCGGTAGACCTCGAACTCCCGGTTACTCAGTTGCTGGTGCGGCGGGGTGTCCTGCAGGTCCTTCAGACCCACGGCCATGCGCTCAGCCAGGTCAGCGGGCACGTATGCACCGCCGGCCGCCACCTTGCGAATGGCATGCACCAGTTGCTCGGCAGCACTGTCTTTGGTGAGGAAGCCGCTGGCGCCTGAACGGAAGGCCCGCGTTGCAAACTGGTCGGAGGTGTGCATGGTCAGCACCAGCACCTTGACGCTTGGAAAGTCCGCGCGCAGGCGCTTGATCAGGTCCATGCCCGGCACGCCAGGCATCGAGAGGTCAAGCACCACGACATCGGCCTCATGGGCGCGCAAGGCTTCCAGCACCTCAAACCCGCTGCCCGCCTCGGCCACGACCTCGATATCGAACTCCGACGCGAGCAGACGCCGCAGGCCTTCACGCACCATCTGGTGATCATCGGCCAGCACCACGGTGGTGGCGCCTGTGATCTGATTGCTCAAGGCACTCTCTCCTTGTTTCTACCGAGCCTTGCTCGCTCGAAGTACCTGCCAGGACCGTCGTGTTGAAGTTTTTTTTGACCGCACCAAGTGAAGATTGTCGCCGGAAACGAAAAAATTCGGTGCCGACTCCAACGAGGATTGCCACGAAATGGCTCACTCGGTGATCCCAATGTAGCCCGACACCCTGAGCGTCGACGCAGCTTTGAGCCCCCGGCTTGAGCTCACTCAAGTGGATCATCGAGTGAGCGCCCGAGACCTTGCCTTGCGTGGCATCGGAATTGTCTGACGCGGGTACCTCCTGCAGCCTGCCCGTCCGGCGCGGAATCCGACCACAGCTTCGTCCACCCGCCGATACCGCATTGGCGCGGCTTGAGGGAAGCTGGCGTCTCCTTCAACAACACCATCTGCTCAAGGAGAAACCATGACGCTCGTCACACCCGCCACCCCTTACATCGACATCGCCAAGCCCAAGCCTGTGGCTGCAGGCGCCGCACGTTGCACCGCCTCAGACCTGCTGCGCTGGGCGGGCCTGGCCGATCAGGTGAGTGAACAGACCGACCGCATGCCGTACGCCACGCGGCGTGTGCGCGCCGACACGGCCCTGGTGCACGAGGGCAATCCCTTCGAGTATTTGTACTTCGTCTGCGCGGGCAGCTTCAAGTGCGTGCAGGTGGACGCCGAGGGCTACGAGCAGGTGCTGGGCTTTGCCTTGCACGCCGACATGATCGGCCTGGATGGCATGAGCCGGGGGCGGCACGCGAGCGGCGCTGTGGCACTGGAAGACTCCACGGTGGCCGCCCTGCCTTTCAACGACATGATGAGCGCATCAAGGCGCATGCCGGCCATCGAGCGGCTCATCCAGCGCGCCGTGGGCGCCGAACTGCTGCGCCGCAGTGACACGCAGTACCTGATGTCAGCTGCCAGCTCGGAAGTGCGCGTCGCACGCTTCCTGCTGCACTTTGCCAAGCGACAGAACGCGCTGGGCTATTCCGACCGCCGCATCCGCCTGCGCATGACCCGGCGCGACATCGCCAGCCACCTGGGCGTCGCCCACGAGACCGTGAGCCGGGCGCTGACCGCGCTGCAGCAGGTGGGCGGCATCGTGGTCACCTACCGCGACATCGAGATCGTGGACGCCAAGCTGCTGCAGGAGATCCAGCGCGTGACACGCGGCACCTGGAAGGGTGCATTGCGACAAGGCGGCCTGTCGCCCTTGCCTGCGGCCAGCGCCGCGCGGCTCCAAGCGTGAAGAAAGGCTGGAGGCGGCGGCTCAGGCCTCTTGAGGGCCTGGGTCAGGGGCGATGGTCGTCTGCGGCTCCAGCCAGGGCCGCCACCACCTCCTCATCCGTCACCTGCCGAAAGTCACGGTAATGGGCGCCCACCGCCTCGAAGATCACCGGCGTCCACAGACACACTGTCGCATCAACCAAGCCGCGCAGGGCAGCGAGCGACTCTGCAGGCGCCACAGGGACGGCGAGCACGAGCCCCAGGGGCTCGTCGCCTGATCCACTCGGGGGCGCGGCCAGCCTCTCCACGGAGGGTTGTGGAGGCTCGCCCAGTGGCATACCTGCTCGGTGTGAGAGCGCATGCGAGGGCTCTCCACGCAGCGCCTGCAATGCTGCCCTCACTGTGGTGCCGGTGGCAATACCGTCATCGACCACGATGAGGGTTCGGCCCTGCAGCGGCTGCGGGGCCCGGCCCTGCAGATAGTCCTGCCGGCGGCGCTCCAGTTCCAGGCGCTCCCGCGCCACGCCACGGTCCACATGGCCCTGATCGGCGCCCGTGGCCGCCATCAAGCCCTCGTCCTCCGCCATGTGGACCGGTGCGCCAGCACCCGCCTGCGAAGCAATCGCCGCCACGGCCAGTTCAGGCTGGCCGGGTGCACCGATCTTGCGCACCAGCACCAGATCCAGCGGGGCATGAAGTGCTCGCGCCACCTCGGCGGCCACCGGCACACCCCCGCGCGGCAGGGCCAGCACCAGAGGGTGGGGCAAGTCCATTCCCCGCAACGCCTGCGCCAATTCCCGACCCGCGGCGCGCCGGTCGGCAAAGCGTTCGCGGGTCAGCACGGGGCAGGCAGACACGTGGGAGGCCCAAGCCGAGTGCAGACCCTTTCTGGGATGGGAGTCACCCGGGGCACGTGCACCACCGAAAGCGCCGACAGTCCTGCTGGCACCGGACCCTTGGCTCTTTGCGGCTTGCTTCAGCACCGTCACTCCTCCCATCCGCACGCTGGCCCGCGGCACGGCGCCCGGCCCGACGACACGGCCTCGACTGTGGTCGACGCGCGAGGCCTGCGGCTGACCACGATCAACGCGCTCTGACGGGACAAGCCCAGCATGAGCCTTCGCCCCTGCGCGCGAGCCCTGGAGGAGCCACCCCATGGAAGAAGCCCCCGTCGTGATCGGCAGCCACCGCCTGCCGGGCCTGCTGGCCGTGCCCACGGGCGCACGCGCCCTCGTGCTCTTTGCCCACGGCAGCGGCAGCAGCCGGCACAGCCCCCGCAACCTGCATGTGGCCAGCGTGCTGCAACGGCAGGCTTTGGCCACGCTGCTGTTCGACCTGCTCAGCGAGCAGGAGGGGCGCGACCGGCATTCGGTGTTCGACATCCCGCTGCTGGCGCGCCGGTTGGCCGAGGCCATCGACTGGGCGGGCCGCCAGCAGGCGCTGGCCCGGATGCCGCTGTGCCTCTTCGGCGCCAGCACGGGGGCGGCGGCCGCACTGGTGGCCAGCGCCCTGCGGCCCGGGCGGGTGCACGCCATCGTCTCGCGCGGGGGTCGGCCAGACCTGGCAGCTGCCGCTCTGCCCGCAGTGACTGCGCCCACCCTCATGATCGTCGGCGGTGCCGATCTGGACGTGCTGGACTTGAACGAGCAGGCCATTGCCCGCATGCGTGCGCCCGTGCGCCTGAAGATCATCCCCGGCGCCACCCATCTCTTCGAGGAGCCCGGCACGCTGGACCGGGTGGCATTGCTGGCCGCGCAATGGTTCTGCGACCATGTGCCCGCGCGGGTGGTGGTGCAGTCAGCAGCGTCCGTCAGTGCGCGGGCGGGTCTGCCAGGGACGCCGGTCGTTCGGGGCGAAGCTGTGGAGAGGCGTCAGCGGGACGAACGCCGCCGTTGGCCGCGGCCAGTGACAGAAGTGCCGGCACGCGCCACGGCAGGCGCCAAGCCAGGGTTGCCGGGTGCGCCCGGCCCAGGCCGCGGTCGGCCCTCGGGCTTCAGGGCCGGGCGGTGAATTCCTGACGTCGCTCCCGGCCCACCACGCTGCCCAGGGCTTGCAGCTGCCCGGCCAGCCCGTTGAGCACGTCGTCCAGGGTCAGGATGCCCGCCAGCGTGCCGTGAGGGCCGGTCACCGGCACACGCCGCACGCCGCGGCTGCGCATGGTGCTGAGCACGTCGTACAAGGTGTCGGACTCCCTCACGCTGGCCAAGGTGGCGGTCATCACATCGCCCACGCGCAGGGTCTTGGCATCGGCGTCCTTGGCCACCACCGCCATCACGATGTCACGGTCGGTCAGGATGCCCATAGGCAGCCGGCCGCCGTCACCCTGCTCCACCACCACGATGCACCCCACGTGGCGCTCGCGCATCAGGCGCGCGGCCTCGTCCACCGACAGCGACGGCGGTGCCACCACCACCTGCCGCGTGCAAAGATCCCCCGCAGTTGCAGCTTCCCTCATCATGGCGATCTCCTGGCTTCATCATGGAAGCCGCAAGCATCGCGGCGAGTGCGGGCTGCAGCGCTGACGGGGCGCAGCTTCCTTGTCAGAGCTTGGTGGCGCCTGGGCAGCGCCGTCGTGCGGCACGTGCAATGCTGAGCGCGTCCACACCGAAGAACTCGCGCAAGGCTGAGCGCGTGTCACTGCGGCCGAAGCCGTCGGTGCCCAAGGTGACGAATGCACGCCCCTCAGGAACGTAGGCGCGGATGCTCTCGGGAACGGCCCGCACGTAGTCGCTGGCGGCCACGATGGGGCCCTGACTCTGGTGCATGAGTTCTGCCACGTACGGCGCGGCCGAGGAGGCGACGTGGCCCCCGCCAAGCTCCGCTGCGCTTGAAACCTGCGCACCATGTGCAGCATCGTCTGCCTGATCACAGGCACGCTCCCAAGCCTGACCTTCGCGAGCCAGCTCGCTCCAGCTGGTGATGCTGAACACCGTGCTGGAAATGCCCTCGGCCGCCAGCAGCCGCGCGGCCGCACCTACCTCCGTGAGGATGGCGCCCGAGCCCAGCAGCGTGACCTCGCCGCGTTGCTCGCCCTCGGCGGGCACGCGTTCGAAGAGATAGCCGCCGCGCACCGCGCCCTCCACGGCCTGAGGCGGCAGGTCGGGCTGCGCGTAGTTCTCGTTCATCAACGTGATGTAGAAGAACTCATCACGCTGCTCCAGCAGCATGCGGCGCATCCCGTGGTCCACGATCAGGGCCATCTCGCCGGCAAAGGCCGGGTCCCAGGCGCGGCAGTTGGGGATGGTCGCTGCCACCAGATGGCTGCTGCCGTCCTGGTGCTGCAGGCCCTCGCCGCCCAGCGTGGTGCGGCCCGAGGTGGCGCCCAGCAGGAAGCCGCGGGCGCGTTGGTCGGCAGCGGCCCAGATGGCGTCGCCCACGCGCTGGAAGCCGAACATCGAGTAGTAGATGTAGAAGGGCAGCATGGCCAGGCCATGCACGCTGTAGCTGGTGGCGGCGGCCGTCCAGCTGGCGATGGCGCCGGCCTCGCTGATGCCTTCTTCGAGGATCTGGCCATCTTGCGCCTCCC
>CAYSOD010000159.1:0-8173 GCA_964432385.1 uncultured Rubrivivax sp. | reverse complement strand
CAATGAAGGCTCGGACCTGGTCGCGAAAGGCCAGCTCCTCGGTGTCGAAGGACAGTTTCATCAGCTCAGGCTCCCGGGCCGCTCATCGCATCGGCCCCCGCATAATTGGATGACTGGTCAATACCCGATACCCCGACCGACCATGCCCCCCACCTCCACCACGAAGAAGAAGACCGCCGCAGCCCCGGCGAAGCGGCGACAACGTCTCGCGCCGCAGGAGCGCTCCGGGCAAATCCTGGACTTCGCCGCCAAACTGATCATCGAAGAAGGCCTGACCGAGCTGTCCATGGAGCGTCTGGGGCGAGAAGCGGGCATCAGCAAGGCGCTGATCTACAACTACTTTCCCAACCGCAACGACCTGCTGCGCGAGCTGCTCAAGCGGGAGATGGAAGTACTGCGCGAGCGTCAGCTTGCACAAATTGGCGCGGCTGTCGACTTCCGCGACCTGGTCTATCGCACCACACGCACCTATGTGGCGCAGGTAAAGGAGCGCGGGGCCCTGCTGCAGCGCCTGTGGGCGGAGCCGGCGGTGGCGCGCTCGGTGGCCGACCAGAACGTGCGCAAGCGCGAGGAGGCGCTGCGCTTCATGGTGAACCAGGTGGTCAAGGCCTACAACCTGCCCAAGGACGTGGCGACCTCTGCGGTGGACATGGGCATGGCCATGACGGAGGCTGCTGCGCAGCACCTGCCAAGTTCGCATGACGATGTGGACTTCGCAACGAACATTTGTGTGACGCTGCTGATGGGCGGCCTCGGTGCATTGGCCCTGGAGCACGCCAAGGCGGCCCCCACGCCGCCCGCGCGCAAGAAAGCAGCCCGGCGCGCCAGCGCGTGAATCGGCGGCCTGGTCTGAAGGCGCCAGGAGCACCACGCGTCCTCAGAAGTTGGCGGTCTTGACCGCGCCGCCATCGATGCGCAGGTTGGCGCCTGTGATGTAGCTGGCCAACGGGCTGCACAGAAAGACGACGGCCTTGGCCACCTCATCAGGGGTGCCCAGGCGTCCCAACGCAGCCAGCTTGCCCGCCATGGCAAACAGCGCAGGCTTATGGACGCGGTTGAGGTCCCACTCACCGCCTTCGAAGAAGATCGGCCCGGGGGACACCGCGTTCACGCGGATGCCTGCGGCGCCATGCCGGGCGGCCAACTGGCCGCAGTAGTTCACCAGAGCGGCCTTCATGGGGCCGTAGGCCTCTTCCTTCGGGGGAAGTTGCGTCATCACCGAGGCGATCGAGGCCACGAAAAGCAGGTTCGGGTCGCGCCCGGCTTGCAGCGCGGGCAAGGTCAGCTGCGCCAGCCGCACGTGATGCAGCAGGTCCGTCTCCAGCGCGTCCTGCCACATGGGGTCGCCCTTCTGCGTGGGGCGGGTGGAGACGTTGCTCACGACGATGTCCAGCCCGCCCAGCCGGGCTACGCTGTCCTGGACCCATTCAGCCACCCGCGCCCCGTCACGCACGTCCAAGGCCTGCCCGTAAGCTTGCACGCCCAGCGCCTGAGCCGCCTCTACAGCCTCGCGCACGCCCTCCTGCGAGCGGGCGCACAAGGCCACGTCCACGCCTTCGGCGGCCAGTGCCTGCACGATCGCGCGCCCGATTCCGCGGCTGCCGCCCGTCACGAGCGCACGCCGCCCCTTGAGTCCGAGATCCATGTGCTGTCTCCGTTCAGGCGGCCTTCAGGCCGCCATCAATGGGAATGGCGGTGCCTGTCATGAAGGACGAGGCATCGCTGGCCAGAAAAACAATGAGCTGCGCGATCTCGCCCGGCTCGGCGTAGCGGCCCATGGGGATCATCCGGGTCATGCCGCGCCGCACTGCCTCGGGGTCGCCAGGCGACATGACGCGCTCCATCGAGAACACCATCTCCGTGGAGGTGGGCGCCGGGCAGACGGCATTGACACGGATGCCGGTTCTGGCCAGTTCCACCGCAGCCAGCTTGGTCATGCCCACCACGGCGTGCTTGCTGGCGGTGTAGGCGATGGTGAACCGCCCGCCGCCGATGCCGGAGACCGAGGACACGTTCACGATGGACCCCCCGTGTGCACCCATGGCACGGGCGCCGTGTTTCAAGCCCAGGAACACGCCGCGCGCGTTGACCCGCATGACCTCGTCGAACATCTCGTCGCTGCAATCCACCAAGGGACCGATGTCGCCAGAGATGCCTGCGTTGTTCACGAGGACGTCAACCTGACCGAAGCGTTGCAGCGTGGCCTGCATGAGGCGTTCCCAGTCCGGGCCATGCCCCACGTCGCCCTCCACTTCCAGGAGCTCCGTGGCGCCCACCGCCCGTACCTCGGCCCAGGGCGAGCCGGCCAGGTCGAAAGCGACCACCTGGGCGCCTTGCTGCGCGAGTTGCTGCACGGTCGCCAGCCCGATTCCCCGGGCCGCACCGGTCACCACCGCGACCCGGCCGGCCAGGGTGCCTGCAGGACTTGAATTGAGAGGCTGAGATGTCATGTCGTTGCGATCAAGGCCGCCCTGGCAGCGGCAAATCGTTGTGTGATGGCTGGCTCACCGAGGCTCTCCAATCGACTGGCACGGCGAGAAGCTGCACTCAGGTCCAGCAGCAGCAATCGGTTGCCGTCAGGGTCGAAGCCCTCTACCTGCCAGTCGTACGCCGACGGCGACCCTTTCAGGCGACCACCACCCTGCAGCAGCCGAGCGCAGGCCTGTGGCAGGTCACGCACCTCGAAGGCCAAGTGAACAAAGCCGGTCACGCCCTCCTTGCGCCGACTGCTGATCTCGGTGGTGGGTGGGGCCAGGTACTGCATCAATTCGATCTGCGCATTGCCCACATCCAGCCAGGCCGCGCGCAGTTCCACACCCGCCAGGTCAGCAATGGTGTCCAGCCGTACGTCGTTGCGCCAGCGAGGACTGCGCACGGCAGGCACTGCGAGCAAGCCGCTGTAAAACGCGGTCAGGCGCGGCAAGTCGTGTGTGACGATGTTGGCATGGGCGAGCCAAGGCCGCGGTTGCGTCCACACCGGCGCCACGCACTCCACTTCGATGACGTTGAACTCTGGGTCTCGGGCGTAGCAGTAGAGAAAGCCCGTACCCAAATCGATGGGCGGGCTGTGCAGGCGCGCACCTTCAGCCTGGAAACGCTCCAGCACGGCGCCTATCTGCGGCGTCTGCACGCACAGGTGGGCCAGGCCGGACTCGTTCACCGGCCGCCTTTCGGGGCGCGCGTCCGGTGCCGCAGGCAACAACCACAAGCCCGCGTTGCTGGTGCACAGGGCCTGTCCTTCGGCTGGCAGGCCCGCAGCTTGTGCGCCTGCCCAGGCCTCGAAGCCGACAGCTGACTGGTAAAAGCGCGCCGCGGCAGCGACGTCGCGCACCGCAAGCGCCACGTGATGCAGGCCCACCACAGCAGGCCCATCGACAACGGAGTGTGCTGAGCTCACGGCACGCCTTCAAATCGACCGGTCACGGCCCTGCCAGAAGCGCTGCCTGACCAGGTTGCGCTGGAGCTTTCCCGATCCCGTGTGCGGCAGTTCCCGCTCGAACACGACCTCGCGCGGGCACTTGAAGCGTGCCAGGCTCGCGCTGGCGTAGGCCATCAACTCGGCAGCCAGATCCTGGGAGGGCGCATGACCTTGGGCCGGCACGATCACCGCCACCACTTTCTCGCCCCACTCCTCGTCGGGGGCGCCCACGGTGCAGACATCCTGTACTGCAGGATGACGCAACAGAATCTCGTCCACCTCCCGTGGGTAGATGTTCACGCCGCCAGAGATGATGCACTCGGCGACCCGGCCTGTCAGGAAGAGAAAGCCGTCCTCGTCCACATAGCCCATGTCTCCCAGGGTGAACCGGTCGCCCTCGTAGGCCGCTGCCGTCTTGGCCGGATCGCCGAAGTACTCGAAGCGGCCGGTCTGGGGTGCCTGAAAGTAGATCATGCCCACCGTCCCGACGGGTACGGCCTGCCCCGCACCGTCCAGGAGGCGGTGGCCCAGCGCCGGATCCATGCGGCCGACGGTGCCCGGCTTGAGCAGCCACTGTGCAGAGTCGACGTGGATGCCATGCCCGCCCTCGGTGGCCGCGTAGTACTCGGTCAGCACCGGGCCAAGCCACTCGATCATGGCGCGCTTGGTAGACACGGCACACGGCGCCGCACCATGCACCACGAAGCGCAGGGAGGACAGGTCATGCTGCGCTCGCACCCCGGGCGCCAGGGCCAGCAGGCGCTGGAACATGGTGGGCACCATGTGGGCGTGCGTGACCCGGTGCTGCTGGATGAGCGACAGCACCTCCTGCGAATCCCACTTCTCCATCATGACGATGGGCACGCCCGAAGCCAGCGGCCAGCGGATGTCGAACAGCAGGGGCGCGGAGTGGTAAGCCGGCCCGCAACACAGGGCCACATCACCCGGGCGGTAGTCAGCGAAGGTACCGCCAAACTGAGGCTCCATGATCTCGGGCTCACGCCGGAACACCCCCTTGGGCCGGCCTGTGGTGCCAGAGGTGTAGAGCATGAGGGTCCCGGCGACTTCAAGCGCCAGGTCCTCGGCTGCGTGCGCAGCCAAGGCCTCCCGATAACCCGCCTCGCCTTGTCCATCGATCACGAGGCGAGTGACGGAGGCTGACGCCAGGCCCGGTGCATCCAGCGAGCGTTCCACCACCAGCACTCGGGCACCGCAGTCTTCCACGATGTAGCGCACTTCCTCAGGCGTGAGGTGCGTGTTCAGCGGTGTCAGGCGCAGGCCGCAGCGCATCGCCGCCAGGAAGACCTCGACAAACTCGGCGCGGTTGCGGCACAGCAGTGCCAACGCGTCGCCCGGCCGCAAGCCAAGGCTGAGCAAGGCACGCGACAGTTGATTGGCGTGGGCATGCAGTTGCGCGTGGGTGCGTGAACCTTGCGGCGCCACCACGGCGATGCCCTCGGGCCATAGGCGGGCGTACAGGGCCGACTGCGCCCAGCGCTGCGACAGGCGTCGCAGTTCCTCATGGTGCGCCCGGAAATCCGGTCCGACGGTGAGGTCGGAGCCTGTTGGTTGGGCGCTGTGGAGGGTGGTCGAGGGCAAGGCGGGCATGGGGACTGCAGCATCCTGCACAGCCGTCCGGCATCTACGCAGGACCCGGGCAACCGGAAGCTGATCCAGGATCTTATTGACGCTTTGTATATTAAGCCGCTGCAGGTGTCCAGAGGGTTTTTCCCGTTCGAGAGCGAGATCGCGGGGAGGCGACAGCGTTGCGTTATTGACGATCAGGCAAATAGCTATTGACAGGCCGAATCGCGATGATTAGTCTTATTGACGATTTGTACAAGAAGAGCTGCGCAAGGCCCACACCGACCGCAGCCTGGACCCTGGGAATCACGCCAAGTTGCCCTTCCTGAAGGGCTTTCCAATGGAGACTGACATGCAGCCTGTAGCCCACCCCACCTCCGCGCGCCTGCGCCCCACCCTCGTGGCGGCCGCCGTCGCAGCCTTGCTGACCCCGCTCCAAGGCCTGGCGCAGCAGCAGGCCGCGCCATCAACCGGAGCCGCCGCCGAGCAGCCCGTGCTGGAAAGCGTCACCATCACCGCTCGCAAGCGTGCTGAAGCCGCACAGTCCGTGCCCATCTCCATCAGCACGTTCAGCGCAGACACCCTTGAGCGCGCCAAGATCACTGGGGCGGCAGACCTGCAGTTCTCGATCCCCAATGCGGTGTTGACGGGCAATGACCGCTTCACCATCCGGGGCATTGGCAACAACTCGTTGGGCGGTGACAACGGCGTGGGGCTGGCCATCAACGGCGCCTCCATCGCGGTCTATCCGCAAAACGAGCTCTACGACATGGAGCGCATCGAAGTGCTGCGAGGCCCTCAAGGCACGCTGTTCGGCCGCAACACCACAGGCGGCGCCCTGGCCCTGTTCACCAAGCGCCCCACCGCCAACCGGGAAGGCAGTCTGTCGCTGGAGGTGGGCAACTACAGCCAGCGCCGCGTCGGCGGCATGCTGAACATCCCGTTGAGCGACAACGTTCGGCAGCGATTTGCCGGCTACACCCTCAAGCGGGACGGCTTTACCCGCAATGAGTTCACCGGCAACAACATCGATGGCCGAGACCAGTACAGCATGCGCAGTTCCACGCGCATGTTCCTGGGTGACAAGACGGAAGTCAACCTGGTGCTGTCGGCCTATGACGAGGACAGCTCACGCACCCGCGAGACCAAGCGTCTGTGCAAGGCCATTGCGGTGCTCGGCTGCAGCCCGAACGAACTGGCCTTCGACTCCCCCGACTACAACTCGACACTGTTCAGATCGCTGGCTGGGCCGCTGACCGGGCTCGGCTTTGTCCCTGCAGGCAGCAACATCTACGCCGGAGCGCCCAACCCGACCGACCTGCGCGCCGTGGCCGCCGACTTCGACGCCACCTTCAGGCTCAAGCAGGAGTCCGCCACGCTGGAGGTCGTGCGAGACATGGACTGGGCCTCCCTGACCTACACGGGCGGCTTCTCGAGGTCCAGCTCGGAGCAGAACACCGACTGGGACAACTCGGCGCTGCCGTTTCGCTTCACCAAGCCGATCACCTACAACATGTCGCGCAGCATGACGGTGACCACCGACAAGCTGCTCACCACCGACAGTTTCACCTCTCGCGAGAAGACCTCCACCCATGAAGTGCGCCTGGCCTCCAAGGGCAAGGGGCCCTTCTCCTACACCACAGGTCTGTTCCATCTGGAAAGCGAAGGCGGCGGCGGCTTCTTCATCTGGCACCCGTACTTCGAGCTGATCCAGAAGGTACAGAGCCGGCCGGCCGAGACCTGGTTCGTCAACACCGAGACCCAGAAGTCCACCACCAAGGCCAGCGCCTGGTTCGGAGAAGGCCAATGGCGTCTGTCGGACAAGCTGCGTGCGACCCTCGGGGCACGCTGGACGCAGGAGGAGAAGACCACCGTGTCGCGCTCGATCGTGCTCACCAACACCGTGCCCTTCACCGAGAAACCCGCCCTGGATTGGAGCTGGTGGACGGGCCGCACCTCGATCGACTACGCCCCGCGCAAGGACCTGCTCTTCTACGGCAGCCTGGCCACCGGCTACAAGGGCGGCGGCTTCAACGTGGGCAACAACATCAAGCCGACCTTCGAGCCCGAGACCGTCACCGCCTACGAGGCGGGGATGAAGAGCGAGATGCTCAACGGCACCCTCAGAGCCAACGTGTCTGCGTTCTACAACGACTACAAGAACATGCAGTTGGCCCAGCGGATCTCGGCTTCGGCCGTGACTGCCAACGCAGACGCGACGACATCGGGGGTGGAGGCGGAACTGCTGTTCGCCCCCAGCCGCGCCTGGTTGTTCGATGCCAACGTCTCGCTGCTGCGCACCAAGATCGGCAACTTCCTCACGGAGGATGCCGCCAACCCAGGCCAAAGCCTGACCACCAAGACCCCGACGGTGCAGGTGAACCTCGCTGGCAAGAAGCTGCCGCACTCGCCTGAGGCCAAGATCAAGCTGGGGGCCCAGTACACCATGGGCCTGCTGAAGACCGGCTGGACCGCCACCACCCGCATCGACCATGTGTGGCAGGACAAGTACTTCGCCCGCGAATTCAACACCCCCACCGACCTGATCAAGTCCTGGAGCGTCACGAATCTGCAACTGCGTCTGGCCAATCCCAAGGGGACGGTGCAGATCAAGGGTTACATCAAGAACCTGAGCGACGCCGACAACATCACCAACATCATCATCGAAGACGCCCTGGTCGGGAACTACCGGAATGTGCGCCTGCTGGATCCACGGACCTACGGCGTGCAGGTCGAGTACAAATTCTGACGGGCTGAACCGGCCGCGCAGTGAACTTCGACCTGTCTGACGAGCAGCGCCTGCTGCAGGACAGCGCTGCGCGTTACGTGCAGGAGCGCTGCAGCTTCGAGCAGTGGCAGCAGTGGCGGCGTGACGGCCGCCAGCCCGGCCTGGAGTTGTGGCCGGCCATGGCGCAGATGGGCTGGCTGTCCCTGCCCTTTGCGGCAGCCGACGGCGGGCTGGACGGCGGGGCCGTGGAGACCATGCTGCTCATGCAGGCCCTGGGCACCGGTCTGGTGGCTGAGCCGTACCTCCAGACGGTGGTCATGGGGGGCGAAGTGCTCAAGCGAAGCCCAGCCGGGATGGCGCGGTCGTCCCGGCTGACGGCGCTGCAGGAAGGGCGTTGCCGAATCGCCCTGGCCTGCGACGAAGCCGCCGCCCGGTATGACCGC
>CAYSOD010000158.1:0-8176 GCA_964432385.1 uncultured Rubrivivax sp. | reverse complement strand
CTGGGCATCCTGTTTGCCGTCGGGGCCGTGGGCTCGGTGATCCACCCGCAGGTGGTGGGCTTCGTCATCCGCCAGGCGAGCTGGCGCGAAGCCTTCATGACCATGGGGGCCATGAGTCTGGTGTTCGGGGGCCTCGCGGCCTGGCTGCTGTTGCGCGAACCTCCGCCTCGAGCAGGCCGTCCGGCCCCTGCGCCTTCTCACACCCTCGCCGAAGCCGGCCCGCAAACGGCGGCGCCACCGCTGTCGATGCGCGACTTTCTGAAGGATCCGATCTGGTGGAAGCTGGGTGTCTGGAACATGCTGTTTGGCCTGGCAGCGGCCGGCACGCTGGTGCACTTCGCGGCGCTGATGCAGGACCGCGGTCTGTCGCTGGCGCAGGCGGCCACGGCCATGAGCCTGGTGGGCACAGGCGGCTTCGTCGGCAACCTGGCCGCCGGCTGGTTGATCGACCGCACCTCCGCCACCCGCCTGGCCCGCCTGTTCGTGCTCGCCCCGTTGGGTGCCACCGTCATGCTGTATTTCGGCTCAGGTCTGGGTGTGGCCATCGCAGCTGCGGTGCTGCTGGGCATGTTCAATGCCGGCGACCACAGCCTGTCGGTGTTCCTCGCGCGGCGCTATTTCAGCTCTGAGAACTTCGGCCGGGCGTCGGCCACGCAGCAGGTGGCCACCAGCCTGGGCGCCGGCACGGCTCCATGGCTGATGGGGATGATCCACGACCGCACCGGCAGCTACGATGCAGCCATGATGCTGGCGATGGGAGCGTTCGTGCTGGCTGCCGTGGCGGCTTGGCTGCTGCCGGCCGCCCGCGGCGCTGCTCAACCGGGCCCGCTGGCGCCTCGCGCAGGCCCTTCCGTGACCTGAGGCCATGCGCGGCGTGCCGCCTGTGGTGTTGAGAGTTCTCAGCCGCGACTGGGCCGGGCTCATCATCGCGCTGGCGCTGGCCCTGGCGGGTGCGCTCGCGGGGCTGGCGCTCGGTGGCGTTACGGGAAAGGCCATCGCCGCCTGTTTTGTGGGCTTGGCCGCGGTGCTCGCCGTAGGCTCGCTGCGCCACTTGCTGACCCTGGCCCGTGTCCGCCGTGCCCATCCGCCGCCAGGCCGGCTGATCGACCTGGGCGGCTACCGTGTGCACGTGTTGGCCGAAGGTCAGGCGCGTGACGGCCGGCCGCCCGTGGTGTGGTTCGCGGGCGGCCATGCCAGCGGCTTCGCCATCCATCACCTGCATCGGGTTTTTCGCGGCGAAACCCGCTCCATCTTGATCGACCGGCCGGGCACGGGCTGGAGCGATACCGGCCCGTTTCCGCGCACCACGGCGCGCGAGGCCGACGAGATGGTGCTGGCGCTGGAGCGCGCGGGCGAGACGGGGCCCTACGTCTGGGCTGGCCACTCGTTCGGGGGTCTGCTGGCAGCCAACATCGCGCGCCGTCGGCCTGACCTCGTGCACACCCTGGTGCTGCTGGACCCGACCCCGCTGGAGACCATCGTCTTCGGCCCGCGGTTGAGCGCGCTGAAGGACATGCGGCGCACGGCCTGGCTGGGCGGCCTGCTGCAGCTTTTTGGCATCAGCCTTCGCGAGCGGGCCGAAGCGAAGGCGCGCCAGAACCCGGCCTACGCCAAGGTGATGGACGCCGTTCGGGAGGCATTGGGCCCCGAGCTGGAGGCAGCACGCCGCATCGAGGCCAACGCCGGCCGCTGCTTCGCCGAGGCCTCGATCTTTCAGGAACTCACCCCCGAGGGCGTGGCCGCCTGCGCCTGGGACACGGTCGTCTACGACCGCGACCTGGGCGAGCTGCCGGTGTGGCTGGTGGCGCCTCAAGACAACTCGGATGCCGACATCGCGGCGTTGCCCGAATCGCAGGCTGGCAGCGCCGCCAACGCGCAACGCATGTTCCGCTTCTTCGCCGCCACGCGCGAGCGCTATCTGGCCACCTCCACCCGCTCGCGTCGCGTCGTGGCGCCGCCGGGTTCCGGGCACAACTTCGTCTATGAAGAGGCGCAGTGGACCATCGGTGTGATGCGCGAAGTCATCCTGGGAACGGTCGCCCCGGCTTCTGACCCGCAGTCCTGATCGATGACGAGACCCTTCGCCGCTATCGCGCAGTCGGCGCCGTCTTGCGGCGTGGCCTCAGGAAGACCGCTGCGTACGCCAGGCCGTTGACCAGGAGCACGCCTGCTCCCAGCACCCACTGCCACTCACGTGTCAGCCCGTCCGGGTAAATCGCCGCGGTCAGGTAGTGGTCGATGAAGCCGCCGTGCCCCGGCGTCTCGCCCGCCAGCGCGCGCAGCTGCCACTCCAGAGGCGTGAGGGGGCATGTTCCGCCGCTCCACTGGATGACAACACCCCAGGCCGCACAGGGCAGGTGCAGCCAGGCCAGCCGCGGGCGGAGCCTCACGGCCAGCGCGCCCAGCACCACCCACGCGATGAACAGGCCGTGCACCACGAGCACAGCATCGGCCGCCCAGGACGCCAGCAGCGGGCTCATCGCCCGGCGGCCCCCGCGCCGGCCGGGCGGGTGCTCAGCTGAAGTTCAGCCCCGAGATGCGTACCCATGGCAGCACCTGGGAGCCGCTGTCGATGCGCTCGGCGCTGACGGCTGCGACGTCGAGCAGCATGCGCGCCACGTTGCCGTTGATCATGGTCTCTGCGAGCGCGTCGCCCATGTGGCCGCCGTCGATGCGAAAGCTGTTCTTGATCACGCCGGAGAAGTCGCCGTTGGGTGCGGGGCTGCCCATGGACAGCCGGTCCACGATGGCGCCGCGGGGCACTGAGGCGATCATGTCGGCCAGCGGTGTGTCGCCCGGCATCAACTCCCAGCCCTCGCCCAGCGGCGTGTGCGGCACGCCGGTTTTGCGGCTGCCGTACAGGCTCGGCGCCAGCTGGGTCAGGCGGCCGGCGTCGAGCAGCCGCACGGGGGGTGCCACGAAGGCATCAGCCGTGATGGGCGAGCAGCCAGGCGCATCGCAGCGGCTGTGCAGGGTCAGCAGCGGCGAGGCGATCAACCCGCCCACCTTGTGGCGGTAGAGCGAACTGCCGTCGATCAGAGGTCCGTCGCCGATCTGTCTGGCAAGCCACTCCAGCAGGTCTGTGACGGCGCCGGGCGCCAGTACCACGTCGCCGACGAAGCGCTCGCCCAGGGGGCGTGTGCGCACTTGGCGCGCGAGGTCCTGCATCATCCGCGTCAGGCCGAAAGCCTGCGGCACGCTGGCCAGCGAGTCGGCGGTGCCGCCAGCGTAGTTGAAGGAGCTCGCATGCTCGCCTTCCCGGGCCAGCCCGAACACCGACATCTCGAGCCAGCCGAGATCCTTCTCCAGGTGGCTGCCGCCGGTCGTGAGCACCAGGGCGCGCTCGCGCCGGTGGGCGACGGTGGCCTCCTCGATCATCATCGTGGGGGTGTGGTTGGCGCGCCAGTCCAGCAGCGTGCGCAGCGCCTGCGACAGGGCCTGCGGATCGGCCTGGAGCGGCCCGCGGGTGAGCTGCAGCTGTTGCCCGGACGACACCGCATGGGCATCGTCCTGAGGAGCCGCCTGTGCGGCGCCCCAGAGCTCGTCGACCAGTCGCTCGAGGCCCTCGTCGCTGAGATCCGTGCCCTGGGCCGAGGCGCGCCGGCCGTCGACGATGGCGCTGGCCGTCACCTTGCGCGCCAGATTGCTGCGCAGCAGACTGGGTTCGTTGTGGGCGAGGTTGAGCTCGCAGCGCCGCTCCTCGCCCGCCTGCACCTGCGCATGCTCAAAGCCGCGTGCGCGCAGGCGTTCGAGCAGCCCTTCGGCCAGGCCCTGCAGGTCGATCGACGGCGTCGCTTCCGGCCCGGCCATCGGCAAAGCTGCCTCCCTCGCAGGCCTCGCGGGCCCCGCATGCGCCGCGGTCACCACTTTCTCTGTCGCCGCGCCGCCCATCACTGGCCTCCCAGGTGCGCCCGGGTGCGCAGCGCCGGGCCACCCATGGACACGACCATCGGCTGCTTCTTGCCGCAGTAGCCGCTGCAATTCCACTTCATCTCACTGCCCACGCCGTCCACCGCCCCCAGCACCTTCAAGGCCGAACCGGAGATCGTCGTGTCGCGGATCGCGCGGCCGAGCCTGCCACCCCGGATCTCGTAGCCCAGGCTGATGCCGAACATGAACTCCGTGGTGGCGTCGGCCTGGCCGTTGTGGGTGTCGAGCAGCAGGTAGCCGTCCTCTACACCCTCGATCAGCTGCTCGACCGTCTGCGTGCCTGGCAGGATGGCGGTGTTGCGCATGCGGATGAGCGGCTCGTCGTCGGGCCCATAGGCGCGCGCGCTGCCGGTGGGCGCAAGCCCCATGCGGGCCGCCGTCTCGCGGCTGTGCATGAAGTCCGTGAGCACGCCGCGGTCGATCATCGTCACGTCCACCGCGGGCGTGCCTTCGTCATCGACATAGACCGGGCACATCACCTCCTGGTCGCCGTAATGGTGCGCCAGGTCCACCATGGAGATGAGGTCGCTGGCCACCCGCTTGCCACGCAGGTCGGCCGTGACCGCACCGGCGAGCACCGAGTCGGCCTCGCAGGGGTGGCCCATGGCCTCGTGCGCCAGCATGCCCGCCAGTTCGGCCGAGAGCACCACCGTCTGCTCGCCTCCGCGTGCCGACACCGCGTGGCGCTTGGCCTGCAGGTGGCTGTGCAGCGTGTCAAGGCGCGGGGCCAGCGCCTGCACCGACCAGTCGATGTCGGCCAGACCGCCTATGCCCGAGACGATCTCCATCAGCTCGATGGGCTCGCCATTGATGTCTTCGCCCACCATGACCACGTAGGCTGCAGCGCGTTGGATTCTCGCGAGAGCCCGAGACCCGCCCTCGGTGTGCAGCTGTTTGGTGTGGTCCTCGTCGGTCACCATGACACGCGTGCTCTTCAGCCCTGGGAAGTGCGACATGCACCATGCGTGCAGCTCGGCCATGCGCCCGGTGATCTCCGCCGCCGGCAGGGGGGCGCCGCCGGCGCGCTTCTGCTCGCCCACGTGGTGGGCTCCGGGCAGTGCCAGCGCCGCGCGCAGGCCGAAGCCGGCCATCGCACGCGCATTGGCCAGGGCCTCGTGCTGCACGCGGGCGGCCACGTGCGCGCCATCGGCCGGCGCGGAGGCGAAACCCCAGTAGCCGTCCACGTAGGCGCGAGCGCTCACGCCCGCGTTCACGCTGCGCAGGTTGCTGGTCAGATTGCCGTCCACCATCACGAGCCGGGACTTGCGCAGCTCGTGGTGGCGGGTCTCAAGGTGGGTGGCTGTCATGCTCATGACCATAGGTCAGCCTCAGCCCACCGTCAACTCCAACGTCCAGCGGCCGACACGGCAGCTGGCCACTTCCAGATGCAGCGCGCCGCGCCCTTCCACCACGAGGGTGACAAAGCGTTCGTGCCCGTTGCCGCGTGTCCAGGGGCTGAAGATGCTGGATCCTCCGTAAAGGCCACCCCCCCAGCCGTCCAGGTGGCCGAGCTCCACCACCTGCTCTGAAGGTGCCACCAGCGTGGGGCCTTCGGTCTTCACTGTCAGGCGCAGCGGCTCGGCGAGCGGCAGGCCCTTGGCTGAGGGCAGGCCGTGGCTGGGCAGGTAGCCGGCATTGGCCACCCGCACTTCCACCGTGGTGTGGGTGCCTCGGGTCTCCTGCCGCACCACGCCGAACTGCAGCCGCGGCACCAGCGCGGCCACGCGCAGGAAGGCCGCGCTCTGCGTGGCGCAGGTGTCGGGAAGTCTTTCGTAGGGCGGGTTCCAGATGCCCACGCGCGGGTCAAAGCCGCCCACCTCTACCTCGCCCAGCTGCGGGTGTTGCACCTTCTGCCAGGGCTTGAACATGCGACCTGCGTTGTGCTGCTTGTCGAAAGCGGCCAAGGTCGCCACGTCCTTGCGACCGAACTTGGCGTAATGGTCCACGAAGGGTTTCTTGCGCTCGATGCCCAGCTGCTTGAACAGGTCCCACAGCTCCACCACGTAGCTCAGTGCACCGCGGTGGTGGTAGGCATAGTCGCTCAGGTCGCCGTGCAGCGGCTTGTCGGGTTCGTAGAGAAACTCGTGGAAGCCGCTGACGCTGGCATAGCCCGTGTGTTCGGTGAACCAGGCCTCCACTTGCTCGTAGATGGCCAGGTCGCCCGGGTCCATCTTGCTGTCGGGCTTGTCGCCCAGCGGGCGGATCAGCACGCCGCCGAAGGTGTGCAGGTTCAGCCACACCATGATGTTCGGGTGCTGGGTGGCGAACTCGATCACCGCGCGCGTTTCCGGCGCGCTGCCTGGGTACGGGCCGGCGCCGGCCTGCTGCGGCTCGGGCGCCCAGAAATACGGGAAGTTGCGGTTGAAGTCGTAGCTGTTGTCGCCCACGAAGTAGGGGTCGGGGATGCGGCGGCCGTCCCAGTTGGCAATGTGGCCTTCGGGGTAGAGCTTGTAGAAGGGGCCGGGGTCTTCGGGCATGCGCGCCGTCATCACGGGCGGCTGCACCACCTGGCCCTGCTCGTCGCGCAGTTCCACCAGCTCACCGTGAGGGTCCTCCTGGCGCATGTAGCCGGCGAAGCCGTCGCCGTTCACGTCGGCTGTCACCCAGTGCGCGTGGCCCTGGTTGACTCGGTCGTTCACGGGGCTGGAGCGCACGTAGCGGCCCTGCTTGAGCACGGCCTCGGCGCCGTCGGGCGAGATGCGCGGCACCACGTAGAAGAGCGTGTCCTTCAGCACCTCGGCCATGTGCGCCGGGAAAGGCTTGCCCCCCACCGTGGCGGCTCCGGCGTGCAGCTGGATCAGGTCTTCAGCAATGGCCAGGGCCACGCTGGAACCGCAGACCTCGGAGGCATGCATGTTGCCGTCCACCCAGACGGCGGGGCGGCCTTCGTGCAGGCCCGGCCCCTGGCGCCCCTGGCGCCCAATCGTGAGCAGCGGGATGTCGCGGCCCTCGGCCGAGCGGCCGAGAGAGCCCAGTCGCACGATGTCGGGATGCTGCGTGGCCCAGGTGTTGAGCTGCGCCATGAGCTCGGCGTGGTCCAGGTACTGGTGGCGGAACATGCGGTCTCCGGGTGTTTGCGATGGCGGGATGTTGCCTGAAGTCCCAGCGCCAGGCGGCTCAGACCTTCTCGATGCTGATGACCTTTCTGGCCTGGGGCGTTGGCGCAGACCGGTCCGTCCCGCGCCCATGCCAGACCTCCATCAGTGAGGTCCACTGGGCTCGTGCGGTGGCGAGATTTGCGAGCTTGACCGGGCCGAAGCCGCGCACCTGCTGCACCACCTCGGCCAGGCGCACAGCCAGCGCCAGGTTGTCGGCCTTCAGGGCGGGTAGCAGCTGTTCGGTGACCAGGGTCTCGTAGTCGCGGGTGAGTTGGCGCTCCAGGCGCCGCTCCTCGGTGTGGCCAAAGGGGTCCAGCGGCGTACCGCGCAGGCCCTTCATCCGCGCCAGCACCTGAAACGCCACCCGCACCCAGGGTCCGAAAGGCCGCTTGCGCGGCCGCCCGTCGGGCCCGGGCCGCGACAGTAACGGCGGCGCCAGGTGGTGGACGACGCGGTCCCAGCGCCCGAACTGCTGCCTCAAGGCCGCCTCGAAAGCCGGGTCCAGGTGCAGGCGCGCCACCTCGTACTCGTCCTTGACTGCCAGGAGCCGTGCGTACTGCCGGGCCACCGCCCGCGTCAGGTCGAGCTGGCGCGCCGCCTCGCCTCCCAGCGCCTCCTCGGCCGCGCGCACCTGCTGCACCAGGGCCTCGTAGCGCCGGGCCAGGGACTCGTCCTGGTAGTCGACGAGGAAGCGCCGGCGCCGCGCGATCAGGCCTGTCGGCCCGTCCAACGCATCCAGGTCCATGGTGGGCTTCTCTTCGCCCGCCAGGCGCTGCAGCGCTCCTGGCGCCGCCAGCGCCAGCCGCCCGAGCGCCAAGGCCTGCAGGTTCTGCTTCACCGACACAGCGTTGAGCTCGATGGCGCGTTCCAGCGCCGCCAAGCCGACCGGTACCAGGCCCGCCTGCCAGGCCGCACCGAGCATGACGACGTTGGCAGGCAAGGTGTCGCCCAGCAGGCCCTCCGCGATGGCCTGCGCGTCCAGCGTGCGCACGCGGTCCGCGCCCGCGGCGTGCTGCAGCTTGGCCATGAGGCCGAGGGCTTGCACCGAGGCCTCAGGCTGGCGCACAAAGGCGGCGGTGACCAGCTCATGCCGGTTGGCGATGATCTGCGTGCGCCCGTGCTTCACCGTGCCCAAGGCGTCGGCGCTC
>CAYSOD010000157.1:0-8198 GCA_964432385.1 uncultured Rubrivivax sp. | reverse complement strand
CTACTTCTGGTTCACCGGCGCTTTGAGCTCCTTCCTCGACAACGCACCCACCTATCTGGTGTTCTTCAACCTGGCCGGGGGTGACCCGCAGGTGCTGATGACCAC
The DNA here is from genome assembly GCA_964432385.1 of uncultured Rubrivivax sp. Lineage (GTDB taxonomy): Bacteria > Pseudomonadota > Gammaproteobacteria > Burkholderiales > Burkholderiaceae_C > Rubrivivax. Next base: position 8,093 of record CAYSOD010000157.1, on the reverse strand, counting down.
TGGGGCGGCCACGCTGGCGGCCATCTCGGCCGGCGCCGTGTTCATGGGCGCCAACACCTACATCGGCAACGCGCCCAATTTCATGGTCAAGGCGATCGCCGAGGACCGCGGCATCCGCATGCCCAGCTTCTTCGGCTACATGGCCTGGAGCGGCTGCATCCTGATCCCGCTGTTCGTCATCATGACCTTCATCTGGTTCCGCTGAAGGAGCACCAACGCATGAGCCGACCGGCCGTCCTCGTGGCGCGCGCCGTCTTCCCCGAGACGGTGGCACGCCTGCGCGAGCATTTCGACGTCGAGGACAACCCCGACGACACCATCTTCACCAAGCCGCAGTTGATCGAGCGCCTGCACGGCAAGGCGGGCGCCTTCACCACCGGCAGCGAGCGCATCGACGCGCAGGTGCTGGACGCCAACCCGCAGCTGCGCGTGGTGGCCAACATGGCGGTGGGGTACAACAACTTCGACGTGGAGGCCTGCACGGCGCGTGGGGTGCTGGCCACCAACACCCCCGACGTGCTGACCGAGACCACGGCCGACTTCGGCTTTGCGCTGATGATGGCCACCGCCCGGCGCATGGCCGAGAGCGAACACTTCCTGCGCCGCGGCGAGTGGACGCGCTGGGCCTACGACATGTTCACGGGCAGCGACGTGCATGGCGCGACGCTCGGCATCCTGGGCATGGGCCGCATCGGCCAGGGCATCGCCCGGCGCGGTGCGCTGGGCTTTGGCATGAAAGTGATCTATCACAACCGCTCGCGCTTGGCGCCTGAGCAAGAGGCTCCGCTGGGGGCGCGTTACGTGGACAAGGCCACCTTGCTGCGCGAGGCTGACCACCTGGTCCTGGTGCTGCCGTACTCCGCGAGCAGCCACCACGCCATTGGCGCGGCCGAGCTCGCGCAGATGAAGCCCACCGCCACGCTGACCAATGTGGCCCGCGGTGGCATCGTCGACGACGCCGCGCTGGCCGTGGCCTTGCGCGAGCGCCGCATTGCTGCCGCAGGGCTGGACGTGTTTGAGGGCGAGCCGCAGGTGCACCCGGACCTGCTGACCCTGCCCAACGTGGTGCTCACGCCGCACATCGCCAGCGCCACTGTGGCCACGCGGCGTGCCATGGCCGAGCTGGCGGCCGACAACCTCATCGCTGCACTCACTGGCGGCACGCCGCCCGCCTCCATCAATCCGCAGGTGCTGCCGCTGCGCCCCGCATGACGGTCGACGCCCTGACGTTCGCGCTGCTGGGCCTGCTGGGGCTTAACCTGGCCTCGCTGGCCCTGCTGGTCTGGATGGCGCTGCGGTCGGGGCGGGGTGATGGCGGGGCGCACGAGCGCCGCCACGCCGAGACCCTGGCGCAGATGGAACGGCTGGAGCGCGAGCTGCGCGACGAGTTGGGCCGCCAGGCACTGGCCTCGCGTTCAGACCTGGCCGGCTTTCAGCAAACCTTGCTGGCCCAGGGGGCCGAGAGCGCACGCACCCAGAACGAACAACTGGGCCAGCTGGCCCTGCGCAATGAGCAGCGCCTGGGCGAGGTGCGCACGGCCGTGCAGGAACAGCTCAAGGCCCTGCAGGAAGGCAACGAGCGTAAGCTCGAACAGATGCGTGCCACGGTGGACGAGAAGCTGCACGCCACGCTGGAGCAGCGCCTGGGCGAGAGCTTCAAACAGGTGGCCGAGCGCCTGGAGCAGGTGCACCAGGGGCTGGGCGAGATGCAGGGCCTGGCGCGCGACGTGGGCTCGCTCAATCGCGTGCTGACCAACGTGAAGGCGCGCGGCATCTATGGCGAGGTGCAACTCGCCGGCCTGCTGGAGCAGGTGTTCACGCCCCAGCAGTACGCCGCCAACGTGGAGACCGTGCCGGGCAGCGGCGCGCGCGTGGAGTTCGCCATCCGCCTGCCCGGGCGCGGGGACGAGGGCACTGCCCTGTGGCTGCCCATCGACGCGAAGTTTCCGCGTGAGGACTACGAGCGATTGCTGGACGCCCAGGACCGTGCGGATCCGCAAGCGGCTGAGGCGGCCGCGCGCGCCATCGAGGCCCGGCTGAAGGCTGAGGCCAGGACCATCCGCGAGAAGTACGTCGCAGCCCCCCACACGACGGACTTCGCCATCCTCTTCGTGCCCACCGAGGGGCTGTACGCCGAGGCCCTGCGCCGCCCCGGGCTGGTGGAGGCACTGCAGCGCGAGCACCGCGTGTCGCTGACCGGCCCCACCACCTTGCTGGCCACGCTGTCCAGCTTGCAGATGGGCTTTCGCACCCTGGCGCTGGAAAAGCGCAGCGCCGAAGTCTGGCAGGTGTTGGGCGCGGTGAAGACCGAGTTCGGCAAGTTCGGCGATGTGCTGTCCAAGACCCGCAAGAAGCTCGCTGAAGCCACCAGCACCATCGACGCGGCCGAGGTGCGCACCCGGGCGATGGAGCGCCAACTGCGCGGCGTGGAGTCGCTGCCGGAGTCCCAAGTGCAGGCCTTGTTGCCCGGCGCCGCCGATCCCGGGCCCGATGAAGAGGGCGACGCGGGCCGTGTCTGAGGGCCCCGTAGCGCCCGAGCCGTCGGCGGCGGGCATCACCGGGCGCACCCTGCTGGCGCTGGTCGTTGGTCAGGTTGGCATTCATGCCGCCATGGCCGGTCTGCGCCTGGCAGCGCCGCTGCAGACCTTGCGCGAGGGGTACAGCGCCTGGTCTGTCGGGTTGCTGATGGCCTTGTTTGCCGCAGCACCCGTGCTGCTGGCCATGCCATCAGGGCGCATGGCAGATCGCTACGGCTACCACCGCCCCGTGCACCTGGCGGTAGTGCTTTCGGTGCTGGGTGCGGTGTGCGCCGTGGGGTCCACCTTTCTCGAAGGGGCGTTGCACTTTGGCCTGCTGTGCCTGTCGGCCATGCTGTGCGGCAGCGGCGCCAACATCGGCATGCTCGCCATCCAGCGCACGGCCGGGCTGGCCGCGCGCGACGGCACCGAGCGCATGCGCATCTTCAGCTGGCTGGGGGTGGCGCCCTCGTTGGCCAACGTGGTGGGGCCGGTGGCTCTGGGTTTCATGATCGACTGGGCTGGGTTTGCCGCGGCCTATGCGTTGATGTTCCCGCTCGTGGGCCTGACCCTGTGGAGCGCGCGCCAGGTGCCGCGCATGCCCGTGCCGGGACCCGTGGCGGGTGGGGGCCGCAAAGGCAGCGCCTGGAGCCTGCTGGCCGCGCCCGGGATGAAGCGGCTGCTGCTGGCGAACTGGCTGCTGTCCACCTGCTGGGACGTGCACGCCTTTGCCGTGCCCATCATCGGCCACGACCGCGGCTTCAGCGCCTCCACGATCGGGTTGATCCTGGGCACCTTCACCCTCAGCGTGAGCCTCGTCCGCCTGGTGATCCCCGCGCTGGCCCACCGGGTGGAAGAGACGGCCGTGATCCGCTGGGCCATGATCGGGACAGGGGTGGTTTTCGCGCTGTACCCCCTCGCAGCCGATCCCTGGCAGATGGGTCTGTGCGCCGTGCTGCTGGGCATCACGCTCGGATCGACCCAGCCCATGGTGATGTCCACCTTGCACCACCTCACGCCTGACAACCGGCACGGCGAGACCTTGGCCTTTCGCTCGATGGCGATCAACCTGTCCAGCACGCTGATGCCGCTATTCTTTGGGGCTGCGGGTGTGGCCGTGGGGGCCAGCGCGCTGTTCTGGGCCGTGGGCGCTTCAGTGGCCGGTGGCTCCTGGGCCGTGGCCGGGCTCAAGCGGCATCTGTTGCCCTAGCCGCAGCCGCATGCAGTTCAGGCCAGGCCTTGGTGCCTCAGCAGCGCGTCGATGCGCGGCTCGCGGCCCCGGAAGGCCTTGAAGCTCTCCAGCGCGGGCCGGCTGCCGCCCACCTCCAGGATGGTGCGCAGGTAGCGCTGACCGGTGGCCACGTCCAGCGGGTCGGTCTCCTCGAAGGCGCTCCAGGCATCGGCGCTCAGCACCTCGGCCCACTTGTAGCTGTAATAGCCTGCCGCGTAGCCGCCGCCAAAAATGTGCGAGAACGCGTTCTGGAAGCGATTGAAGGCTGGCGGGTGGATGACGGCCACTTCGGCGCGCACTTCGTCCATGACGCGTTGCACGTCCACCTGGCTGCCTGGCTCCGAGTGCAGCCGCATGTCAAACAAGCCGAACTCGATCTGCCGCAGCGTGGCCAACCCGCTTTGGAAGTTCTTGGCTGCCAGCAGCTTGTCGAACAGCGCGCGGGGCAAGGCATCGCCAGTACCCACATGCGCGGTCAGGCGGCGCAGCACGCTCCATTCCCAGCAGAAGTTCTCCATGAACTGACTGGGCAGTTCCACCGCGTCCCACTCCACGCCAGAGATGCCGGACACGGCGAGGTCTTCCACCTGCGTGAGCATGTGGTGCAGGCCGTGGCCGAACTCATGGAACAGCGTGATCACGTCATCATGGGTCAGCAAGGCGGGCCGGCCGCCCTGGGGGGAGGCGAAGTTGCAGATCAGCCGGGCCACCGGGGTCTGCAGGGCCCTGCCAGCATCGGGCCGGCGCCAGCGGGACTGCGCATCGCTCATCCATGCGCCCGGGCTCTTGCCAGGGCGGGCGTGCAGATCCAGGTAGAAGTGCGCGACCGTGGTGGGCGCCGCATCGCCAGGCTGCGCTGCCGCCCGTTCGATGCGGTAGAACTTCACGCTGTCGTGCCAGACGGGTGCCTCGTCTTCCACGATGTGCACGCCAAACAGCGTCTCGATGATCTCGAACAGGCCCTGCAGCACGCGGGGCAGCGTGAAGTAGGCCCGGACCTCCTCCTCGCTGTAGGCGTAGCGGGCCTCGCGCAGGCGCTCGCTGGCGTAGGGCACGTCCCAGGCCTGAAGGTCGGGCAGGCCCAGCTCGGCGGCAGCGAAGGCCTTGAGCTCCTCGAAATCCTGCTGCGCGGAGGGACGTGCACGCTGGGCCAGCAGGCGCAGGAAGTCCAGCACTTCCTGCGGGCTGCCGGCCATCTTGGGGGCCAGGGAAACCTCCGCGTAGTTGGCGCGCCCAAGCAGCTGGGCCTCCTCCTGCTTGAGGGTGAGCTGCTCCTGGATGATGCTGCTGTTGTCGCGCTCGGCAGGGCCATGCTCGCTGGCACGCGTGGTGTAGGCTCGGTACAGGGCCTGACGCACCTCGCGGTTGTGCACATGCTGCATGGCCGGCAGGTAGCTGGGGGCGTGCAGCGTCAGGCGGCAGCCCGCCACGCCGGCGGCCTGGGCGGCCTCTCGCGCCGCGGCCAGCGCGTCAGCCGGCAGGCCGGCCAGCTGCGACTCGGGCACGTCCAGGAAGAACGCATCGGTGGCGTCCAGCACATGCTCGGAGAACTGCTGTGCCAACTCCGCCCGGCGGGCCTTGATCTGCGCGAAGCGCTCTTTGGCCGCGCCTTGCAGCATCGCGCCCGACAGCTCGAAGTCGCGCAGGGCGTTGTCCAGCGCGCGGCGGCGTGCCGGCGTGAGGGTGGTGTCTTGCTGACGCAGCGCCCGGTAGCGCTCCAGCAGGCGCTGGTCCGAGGACAGCTTGGTGTGGAAAGCGGTGAGCGGCCCCAGGTTCTCGCTGTAGGCGGCGCGGATCTCGGGCGTGTCGGCCACGGCGTGCAGGTGCCCGACCTGGCCCCAGGCGCGCTCCAGTTGTTCGGTGGCCACGTCCAGCACCGCCGACAGGGCCTCGTAGTCCACACCCACGTCAGGGCCCACGGCACGCCCCAGCGCCGCCTCGGCTTGCGCCAGCAGGTGCTGCATGGCGGGGCCGACGTGATCGGCGCGGATGCGGTCGAAGGCGGGCAGGCGCTCGAAGTCCAGCAGCGGGTTGGGTTCGTTCACGGCTTGGCTCATGGTCGGGTTCGTGAGGGGTGGGCGCGGTGTCAAGCACCTTCGCTTGCAAGTGGGTGGCTGGTAGCCGGCGTCTTCAGGAGGGGGACAACCCGCGCTCGGCGGCTTCCACCGTGTTGGCCAGCAGCATGGTGATGGTCATCGGGCCCACCCCGCCCGGCACGGGGGTGATCCAGCCCGCCACCTCGCGCACACCGCCAAAGTCCACGTCGCCCTGCAGCTTGCCGTCTTCGGTGCGGTTGATGCCCACATCGATGACCACGGCGCCGGGCTTGACCATGTCCGCGGTGACCGTGTGGCGCCGGCCGACGGCCGCCACCAGAATGTCGGCCTGGCGCGTGTACAGCCCCAGGTCGGGCGTGGCGCTGTGGCACACGGTGACGGTGGCGTGGGCTTGCAACAGCAGCAGCGCCATGGGCTTGCCCACGGTGTTGCTGCGGCCGATGACCACCGCGTGCTTGCCGCGGATGTCCACGCCCGTGCTTTCGATGAGCTTCATGCAGCCGTAGGGCGTGCAGGGCCGAAAGCCCGGCAGGCCGCTCATCAACTCGCCGGCAGAAAGAGTGGAGAAGCCGTCCACGTCCTTGCGCACGTCGATGCTCTGGATGACGCGGTGCGGGTCGATGTGGCGAGGCAGCGGCATCTGCACCAGGATGCCGTGGATGGAGGGGTCTGCATTGAGTACGCGGATACGCTCGAGCAGATCGGCCTGCGACAAGCTCGCCTCGTACTTCTCGAACACCGAGTGCAGGCCGTGGGCTTCGCAGGCCTTGACCTTGTTGCGCACGTACACGGCACTGGCCGGGTCGTCGCCCACCAGGATCACGGCCAAGCCGGGGCGCTGTCCACGCTCGGCCAAGGCCCGTGCACGCCGGCCCAGGTCTTCGCGGATCTGGCGGGACAGTTCCACGCCGTCGATGTTCTTGGCAGTCACAGGGGCTCCGCAAAGAGGAAGGCCGCTGGGGTCAGCGGCCTTTCGGGAGTGGAAGGATGGGCGGTCCTTGAATCCGGGCGAGTTCAGGCCTTGGGCACCGCGCCCAGCGCGATCTTCAGCAGGTCGGCCACGGTGTTGGCGTTGAGCTTCTCCATGATGTTGGCGCGATGGGCCTCCACCGTCTTGATGCTGATGCCCAGGTCATCGGCAATCTGCTTGTTCAGGCGGCCGGCGACGATGCGCTCCAGCACCTGGGCCTCGCGGGTGGTCAGGCGCCCGAGCAGCGCCTCGCGGCTTACCGCCTCTTGATGCTGGCTGAAAGCGTCACGCGCCTGGTCCAGCATCCGCTCCACCAGGCCCAGCAGCTCTTCTTCCTTGAAAGGCTTCTCGATGAAGTCCATCGCGCCCTTCTTCATGGTGGTCACCGCCATGGGCACGTCGCCATGGCCGGTGATGAACACCACGGGCAGCGGGCTGCGCCGCTCGATGAGGCGATCTTGCAGCTCCAGGCCGCTCATGCCGTCCATGCGGATATCGGCGATCAGGCAGGCCACTTCCCGGGGGTCGAAGCGCGACAGAAAGGACTCTGCGGAGTCGAAGCACTTGACCCGGTAATCCTTGCCTTCGAGCAGCCACTGCAGGGAGTCGCGCACCGCCTCGTCGTCATCGACGACGTACACGGTTCCTTTCTTGGGGATCAGGCTCATGGCGTCGTCTGGGCGATCAGTTCCAGGGGGGTGTCGGGCTCGGCTGGCGGCAGGGCCGCTTCAGGCCGGGAGGGGAGGTCGACTGGCAGCGTGAAGGCGAACCGGCATCCCACAATAGCGCCAACATTGTAGAGGTTCTGGGCCTTCATCCGCCCTCGGTGGGACTCGACGATCGAGCGGCACAAGGACAGACCGATGCCCAAGCCTTCGGCCTTGGTGGAGAAGAAGGCCTCGTACAGGCGCGACAGCACGTCCTCGGCAATGCCTGGGCCGGCATCGGTGACGCTGAACTCGATGGTGCCGCCTTCCTCGGGGGTGTGCCGTGGCACCACCCGCAGCTCGATGTGCCGGCGCGAGGTGGGCAGTTGCGCGGCGTCGATGGCCTCGGCTGCGTTCTTCATCAGGTTCATCAGCACCTGCTCGATGAGGATGGGGTCGACCTGCAGGATGGGCAGGCGCTGGGCCACGTAGGTGCGGATGGCCACCTGGCGCCGGCGCAGCTCGATGCCGGCGAGTTCCACCGCGTTCTCCACGATCACGCGGGCCTCGGAGGGTTGGCGCTGGGGCTCGCTGCGCTTCACGAAGGACCGGATGCGATGAATGATGTGCCCGGCGCGCTCGGCCTGCTTGGCGGTCTTCTTCAGCGCCGCC
>CAYSOD010000156.1:0-8225 GCA_964432385.1 uncultured Rubrivivax sp. | reverse complement strand
GGGCTGGGGCTCATGTCCCCCGGTCGGGCTCTGCCCGACCTCCTCCTTTACTTCGCCCCAACCCATGCCCGCCCCCCGCAGCCCGTTGCCACCATAGGACGCCGCCACTGGAATACCTGGGTGTCGGCTGGATTGGGGAGTGGTGGCCCACCGCGGAGCGAAGTCAAGGAGGAGGCCGGACGCAGTCCGGACGGGGGAGAGAGCCCGGACACGAACAGTCCGGGGGACTGTTTGTGCCTGGCGAGCGCCACGCGCTCCTGCGCGTGGCATGAGCGTAGGGGTGGGCCGCCGCTGCCCAATCTCGTACAGGCGCCCGAGCGTGCTCCTGTAACAAGTCCGCACGGCTGTCATTTGGTCACCGGCTCCAACCCCGCCTGCAGGTGCCGCGTCATCACCCTAGCGATGGCCTGGGGGGTGCGGGGGCCGTTGGGTCGGTACCACTGGGGGACGTGGTTCAGGGCGCCTATGAGCTGCAGGCGCAGCAGGCGGCGGTCGGTGCCGCGCTTGAGCGGTAAGGCGTCGATCAGGGTGCGGAAAGTGGACTCGTAGCCGTTGCGCAGCGCAATCAAAGCCTCATGGTGCTCGGGCGGAAAGTCGTGCGGCAGCACTTGCACGAACACGCCTGCAAAGGGCGCGTCGGTGGGTGTCTGGCCCACCATCATCTGCAGATGGGCGGTGATGGCGCGCTGCAGTTTTTCCCAAGGCGTCCCGTGCGGCTCCAGCGCCGCCTGCACCGCCGCGGTGACCCGGCGCACGCCTTCGGCGTACACCGCCAGCAGCAGGTCGCCCTTGGAGGGGTAGTGGTAGTAAATGGAGCCTGCGGTCATGCCGGTGGCCGCGGCGATGTCGCGCATGGTGGTGATGCCGTAGCCCTTTTGCCGGAACACGCGTGCGGCCGCCTCCAGCAACTGCGGCTGTCGGTTGTGGGAGCGGGTGCGGGTTCGGATGGGCGGCGCTGGCTTCGCCACGGCTGCGTTGTCGTGTGTCACCTCGGCCGCCACACCGCTTTACCCGCTGACACAGTCGCTCCGAAGCGCTTGCACGCGCTCAGGCCTTGGCCGGCCCGAACGCGCCCATCAACGCATCGATCGCGCTGTCAAAGGGCCGCGCGGCGGACCGATCGGCAATCCGGCCCCAGTTCGCGGCCACGAACTCGGGCGTGATCTCGTCAGCCGGCGCATGCACGCCCAGGCCTTCGACGATCTGCACGGTGGAGAAGTAGCCCGCGCCGGCCGAGAGGATGCAGCCGTTGACTTCGCAGGCATCGCTCGCCAGATAGGCCACGCCCGCGGCCACGCGCTCGGGTGAGGCCTCCCCAATCAACTGCGCCAGCGGCAGGCCCTCGGTCATGCGCGTGAGCGCCACGGGTGCGATGGTGTTGACCTTCACGCCAAAGCGCCCGCCCTCGTGCTTGAGCGTGTTCATCAGGCCCACCAGCGCGAGCTTGGCCGCGCCGTAGTTGCTCTGGCCGAAGTTGCCATACAGGCCGGCGGCGGAGGTGGTCATGACGATGCGGCCGTACTGCTGCGTCTGCATCACGGGCAGCGCCGCGCGCGAGCACCAGGCCGAGCCCAGCAGGTGCACGCGCACCACGGCCTCGAAGTCCTCTGGCGCCATCTTGTGCAGCGTCTTGTCGCGCAGGATGCCCGCGTTGTTGATGAGCACGTCCAGGCCGCCGAAGCCATGCACCGCAGCGTCCACCAGGCGCTGCGCGCCCTCGGGCGTGGCGATGTCGTCGAAGTTGGCGATGGCGCGGCCGCCCGCGGCCTCGATCTCGGCCACCACCCTCCGGGCGGCGGCGTCGTCACCGCCCGCGCCGTTCACGCTGCCGCCCAGGTCGTTCACCACCACCGCCGCGCCACGGCTGGCCAGCAGCAGGGCATGCGCGCGGCCCAGGCCGCCGCCGGCGCCCGTGATGACTGCCACGCGGCCGTCGAATCGGATCTGATCCATGGTCACTTTCTCGTCACTCGTTCGTCATGCCGGAGCCAGGCTCAAGCTCTCAGGCCTTGCCGCCGTACAGCGCCTCGATCTCGGCGGCGTACTTCTGGCCGATGCTCGCGCGCTTGACCTTCAGGGTGGCCGTGACCTCGCCGTCGTCGTGGTCCAACTCCTTGGTCAGGAGGTGGAACTTGCGCACCTGCTGCACCTGCGGCATGCGGGCGTTGACGCGGTCCACCTCGGCCTGCACCAGCTCGCGCACGCGCTCGTGTTCGGCCAGGCTGCGGAAGTGCGTGTAGGCCAGGCCCTCCTCCTCGGCCCACTTGCCCACGGTGTCGTAGTCGATCTGGATCAGCGCTGCCACGAAGGGCCGCCGGTCGGCCACCACGATGGCCTCCTTGAGGTAAGCGCTGAACTTCAGCGCGTTCTCGATCTCGCTGGGGGTGATGTTCTTGCCCCCGGCGGTGATCATGATGTCCTTCTTGCGGTCGACGATGCGGATCTCGTCGCCCTCGGGCCCGGGGACGGCCTGCGCCACGTCGCCGGTGTGCAGCCAGCCTTCGGCGTCGATTGCCTCGGCCGTGGCGGCGGTGTTGCGGTAGTAGCCCTTGAACACCGTGGGCCCGCGCACCAGCAGTTCGCCGTCCTCGGCGATGCGCGTCTGAATGCCTGGCACGGGCGAGCCCACCGTGCCCACGGGCGAGGCGGCGCTGCGCTGCACCGTCACCACGCCCGCGGTCTCGGTCATGCCGTACCCCTCGCGGATGGGCACACCCAGGGCGCGGAAGAAGCGCAGCATGTCCGGGGCGATGGGGGCGGCACCCGACAGGGCCAGCCGGCACTCACGCAGGCCGATGAAGTTGTTCAGTGCGCGCAGCACCAGCCAGTACCACAGGGCGTGCACGGCGCGCTGCCCCAGGCTCCAGCGCTCACGCGGCAGTTCGGCAAAGGGCAGCGTGGCGGCCAGGGCCGCGTTGTACAGGCGTCGTCGCAGACCGCCGGCCTCGCGCACCTTGATCTCGATGGAGGCGTGCAGCTTCTCCCAGATACGTGGGACGCCCAGGAACAGCGTGGGCGCGATCTCGCGCAGGTCAGCCTGGATGGTGCGCAGGCTCTCGGCAAAGTTCACCACGGCGCCCGAGCGCAGCGGCAGGTGCACGGTGTAGATCTGTTCGGCCACATGGCACAGCGGCAGGTACGAGACCATCGAGTCCGCCGGCGTGCAGCGGTAGATGGCGTCGGTGCCGGCGGCCATGGCGGCGATGTTGCCGTAGCTGATCATCGCGGCCTTGGGCCGGCCGGTGGAGCCGCTGGTGAAGATCATCAGCGCGGTGTCGTCCGTGCCCTGCCGGGCCAGCCGTTCGTCCACCAGGCTGCGCGCGCTGCCCTCGAAGGCGGCGCCTTGCGCCAGCACCTCGTCGAAGGTCAGCAGATCAGGCACCTGGTAGCGGCGCAGACCCTTGGGGTCGATCACCACCAGGTGCTTCAGGCGCGGCAGCCGCTGGCGCACCTCCAGCACCTTGTCCAGCTGCTCCTGGTCCTCGCACACCACCACCTCGGCGTCGCTGCTGTGCAGCAGGTACTCCACCTCGGGTGCGGGCGAGGTGGGGTACACGCCCACGGTGACGGCCCCCACCAGGCCGCAGCCCAGCTGCGTGAAGACCCACTCCTTGCGGTTCTCGCTGATGAGGGCGCAGTGGCCGCCTTCGGCCAGCCCGAGGCTGACCAGACCCAGGCCGAGGTGGCGGGCTGCCTGTTCATAGCCCGCCCAGGTCACGGGCTCCCAGATGCCGTAGTCCTTCTGGCGCAGCGCCACCTCATTCGGGCGCGTGGCGGCCCAGTGGCGCAGCTGCTGCGGCAGGGTCAGGCGGTCGATGTCCACGCGGCTCATCAGCAAACCTTCGGCATGACGGGCGAGCTCACGACAGCCAGCGCTTGCGGCGCTTGTAATGTTTCACGTCACGAAAACTCGCCACGTCCTGCCCGCCTTCGCCGTAGCCCAGGTAGAAGCGCTGCACGTCGGCATCGTTCACCAGCTTGTCGGTGGGCCCGTCGATCACCACCTTGCCGCTTTCCATGATGTAGCCGTAGTGCGCAATGCCGAAGGCCGCCATCGCGTTCTGCTCCACCAGCAGCATGGCCACGCCTTGCTCGCGGTTGATGCGCGCGATGATCTCGAAGATGTCCTGCACCACCAGCGGGGCCAGGCCCAGCGAGGGCTCGTCCAGCAGCATCAGAGACGGTTGGCCCAGCAGGGCGCGGCCGATGGCCAGCATCTGCTGCTCGCCCCCCGAAAGGTAGCCGGCACGCTGGGTACGCCGCTCCTTCAGGCGGGGGAAATACTCGTAGATGAGCGAGGTGCCGGGTTTGCCGACGCCAGGCCGGCCGTCCAGCGCGAAGCTGGCGGCCACCAGGTTCTCGTCCACCGTCAAGTCTTCGAAGACGTGCCGGCCTTCGCGCACGTGGGCGATGCCACGGCGCGCCAGCAGGTGTGGCGCCACGTCGGTGATGGGCTCGCCGCGCCAGCGGATGGCGCCGGCGCGCACCTGCCCCACCTCCAGCGGCAGCAAGCCCGAGATCGCCTTGAGCGTGGTGGTCTTGCCCGCCCCGTTGCTGCCCAGCAGGGCCACGATGCGCCCCTCCGGCACGGCCAGCGACAGCCCGCGCAGCACCTGCACCGTGTGGTGGTAGACCACCTCGATGTTCTCCACCGACAGGGCCGGTGGGGTGGGCGGGGCGGGGGTGTCGCTCATGGTGCTGCGGGGCTCTGGTAAGGCGCGGGGCCGAGGCCTCAGCCTTCCATCGTGATCCAGTCGCTGGCCGGCTGCAGCAGCTTGCTGTTCGCGTCATAGCGGTAGATCCGGCCCATGGGGATCTGGTGGCGTGCCAGCGAAATGGGCTTGCCCATGATGCCGCCGGTGTCCCAGTTGCGGATGGACTCCAGCGCCGCCTTCATGTTCGGGCCCGTGAGCTGCTGATTGGCTTTCAGGCAACGCTCCATCACCTCGCAGAAGATCGAGCCCACCAGCCAGCCGTGGGTGTAGAACAAGGGCACGTAGCTCATCTGGGGTCGGGCCTTGGCGGCAAAGTCCTTGATGGCCTGCATGCCGCGCGCGCCGGCGGTGTCGTAGCTGTAGCGGTAGGGCATCACACCCATCCAGCCCTCGCCCGCCGCGCCCATCGCGTCCACGGTGGTTTTGTCCATGCTCCAGATGGTGCCCATGGAGGTCACGTTCATGCCGGCCTCCTTCATCTGCTTGATGAACTCCGGGATGGGCGCCAGCACGTAGCCGTGAAAGATGACGTAGTCAGGGCGGGCGCGGCGCAGCTTGGAGACTTCGGCCGAGACGTCCACAGCACCCGGCTTGGTGACGATCTCCTGCACCAGGGGGATGCCCAGCTTCTGCGCGTGCTTCTTGGCGTTTTCGATCGGGTCACGGCCGAACTCGGTGTCGCTGTACACCAGCGCGACGGAGGGCTTGCCGCCGGCCTTGGCCTGCGAGTTGATGAACTCGAGCTGGATCTCGATCATGGCCTCGTAGGTGGGGCCGGCCATGAAGTAGTACGGCACTTTCGCGGGGTCGGCCAGGTCGGAGGCGAAGGACGGGCTGGAGGTCAGCGTGGTGCCCAGCTGGCTCACCTCGGCCGCGGCGGCCTTGGCCCAGGCGGTGGAGTCACCGTAGAAGACGGGGGGCTTGTGCGCGCCCATGATCTTCTTGAACACGGCCATGGCCTGGTCCATCTTGTAGGCCGAGTCCTCGCCCACGTAACGCAGCTTGCGCCCGGCCACGCCGCCGTTGGCGTTGCGCCACTCGCAGTAGTCGCCCAGGCCCTGGTGCAGGCCCACGCCGGCAAAGGCGAACACGCCCGTGATGGGCGGCGCGGCGCCCACGACGATCTCGCCGCTTTGTGCCAGTGCGGTGCTCAGCGGCAGTGCGGAAAGGCCGGCCGCGCCCAGGCCGGCTTGGACCAGACGGCGGCGGCCGCTGTTGGGGGCGTCGAGTTCGAACGTGCTCATGTGCTGTCTCCTTGGGGGTGGTCGTGGAAGGAAAAGGACGGCCGTTAGTGCCGTTCAGGAACGGAAGGGCCACAGGTGGAAGAAACGCCGGATGCGCCGCCAGACCTCCACCAGGCCGTGCGGCTCGAACACGAGAAAACCGATGATCAGCAGACCGAAGACCACCTGCTGAATGGGCGAGAGGATCTCGATGGCGCGCGGCGACCACTGCGCCGCCAGCGACACGCCAGCCCGCAGCAGCTCGGGCACCAGCGTCATGAAGAAGGCACCGAGGATGGTGCCCAGTGTGCTGCCCAGGCCACCCACGATGATGGCCGCCAGGTAGAAGATGGACAGCTGCAACGTGAAGTACTCCGGCGTCATGGCGCGGTAGAAGTAGCCCAGCAGCGCCCCGGCCACGCCAGCGTAGAAGGAGCCGATGGCAAACGAGGTGAGCTTGTACTGCAGCAAGTTGATGCCCAGCACCTCGGCCGAAATGTCCTTGTCGCGGATGGCGGTGAAGGCGCGGCCCACCCGGGTGCGGAACAGGTTGCGCGCCCCGATCAGCATCACCACCGCGCAGAAGGCGATGAGCCAGGCCATGCGCGCATCGGTGTTCAGCGGCAGGCCGAAGAACATGGCGGGCGGGACATTCACGCCACGCACGCCGCCTGTGACGGACTCCCACTCGCGAAAGATGTAGACCATCAGGAACTGCATGGCCAGCGTGGCAACAGCCAGGTACAGGCCCTTGATGCGCAGGCTGGGCAGCCCCACCAGGATGCCCAGCACCGCGGCCATCAGCCCCGCGGCCGGCAGCGTGACGACGAAGGGCAGGCCGCGCTGCGCCAGCCAGGCCGCGGTGTAGCAACCCACACCCATGAAGGCGGCGTGGCCGAGAGAGATGAGCCCGGTGTAGCCCGTCATGATGTTCAGGCCGGCACTGGCGATGATGTGGATGCCCAGCACGCACATCAACCCCGTGAGGTAGCCGCCGCCCACCAGCGGAAACGCCACCAGCACCGCCACAAAGGCAAGCAGCCACATGCGCTGCACGCGCGTGGGCCACAGTGCCTCGTCGTGGGCGTAGCTCTGGCGGAAGTCGTGGATGCGCATGGGGCTGCTGCCTGGCTACAAGCGTTCGATCTGACGCGTGCCGAACAGGCCGTAGGGGCGGATGAGCAGGATCACCAGCACCACCACGTAGGGCACGATGTCGCGCACCTTGCCGCCCAGGTAGCCGGCGGTGAGGCTTTCCAGCAGGCCCACGATGAGGCCGGCCACGATGGCCCCGGCAATGCTGTCCAGGCCGCCCAGGATGATGACCGCCAGCACCCCCAGCGCCGCGCTGCCGAGCGCGGGCGACAGGCTGGTCATGGAGGCCACCACGATGCCGGCCACCGCGCCCACCAGCCCGGCGAAGATCCAGGTCAGCCGCTGCATGGCGCGCACGTCGATGCCCAGCACGTAAGCAGTGGTGGGGTCGCTGGCGGCCGCGCGCATCGCAATGCCCGTGCGCGAACGGCGGAAGTACACCGTGAACACGGCGATGATCACGCTGGCCAGCACAAAGCTCCACAGCACCTTGCCCGGGATCATCACCTCGCCCAGGTCCAGGGGCTTGCGCGGCAGCAGCTGCGGCATGTCGTAGTTGCGCCCGCCCCAGATGGCGTCCACGCCACCGTGCAGCGCGCTGGCCAGCCCGATGGTGGCCATCAGCACCGAGATCACCGATTGCCCGGCCAGCGGCCGCAGGATGGCGCGCTCCACCAGCGCAGCAAACAGGGCCACGGCCGCCAGCGTGAAGGGCAGGGCCACCCACAGCGGCAGCCCCCACATCACGTTGGCGGTGTAGAAGAAGTAAGCGCCCAGCATCATGAACTCGCCCATGGCGAAGTTGATGACGCCGGTGCCTTTGTAGATGAGCACGAAGCCCAGTGCGATGAGTGCCAGCAGCCCGCCCGACAGCAGCCCGATGGCCGAGAACTCGGCCAGGGCGATCCAGTCGAACCCTGCGTGCACTGGGCCAACCTCCGCGTGGCTTCATCCCCCAGGTAGGCGCGCACCACCTCCGGGTTGGCGCGGACCTGTGCGGGCGTGCCCTGGCCGATCACCTGGCCGAAGTTCAGCACCACCACGTGGTGCGAGATGTCCATCACCAGGCCCATGTCGTGCTCGATCAGCAGCACGGTGATGCCGCGCTCCTCCTGGATGTCCAGGATGAAGCGCGCCATGTCCTCGGTTTCCTCGCGGTTCATGCCGGCCACGGGTTCGTCCAGCATCAGCA
>CAYSOD010000155.1:0-8238 GCA_964432385.1 uncultured Rubrivivax sp. | reverse complement strand
GCAGGACGCCGTGGGCCACGACCCTTTTGGCGGTGTAAGAGCGCTGGCCCAGGAGATCCGCAACAACGTCCTTCGCCGCACCGGGCTGACCTGCTCGGTGGGCGTGACCCCCAACAAGCTGCTGAGCAAGATCGCCTCGGAGCTGGACAAGCCCGACGGCCTGACGGTGCTGACCGAGGCCGACATTCCTACCCGCATCTGGCCGCTGGCGGCGCGCAAGGTCAACGGCATCGGCCCCAAGGCGGCCGACAAGCTGTTGGCGCTGGGCATCCGCACGGTGGGCGAGTTGGCGGCGCGGCCGCGCGCGGATTTGATCGAGGCCTTCGGCCGCAGCTACGGCGCCTGGTTGCACGAGGTGGCCCATGGCCGAGACGACCGCCCCGTGGTCACGCACAGCGACCCGGTGTCCACCAGCCGCGAGACCACCTTCGAGCGTAACCTGCACGCCGTGCGCGACCGCACAGCCCTCGGTGAGATCCTGACCCGGCTGTGCAGCCAGGTGGCGCTGGACCTGCAGCGCAAAGGCTGGCGCGCGCGCACCATCGGCATCAAGCTGCGCTTCGAAGACTTCAAGACGGTCACGCGCGACCTCACGCTGCCCGAGCCCGTGGCCGACGGCGCCGACATCCGCCGTGCCGCGGGCGAGTGCCTCAAGCGCGTAGACCTCACGCGCAGCCTTCGGCTTCTGGGGGTGCGGGCGTCGTCGCTGACGCGGGGTTGATGCGCCCTGGCCTGGCTTGGCCGCGGGCTACAGTGCATCCACCCCCTCCACCCTCCACACCGAGACCTCTGCCCATGCGTGTCTTCACTGCAGCCCTGGCCACCGAGACCAACACCTTTGCGCCCGTGCCCACGGGCCTGGCGTCCTTCAAGGACCGCGAGTACTTCCCGGCCGGGCAGCACCCGAACCACATCACCGGCTCGGCCGGTCCGCTGTGGGCGTTGCGCGAGGTGTCCGCGGCCAAGGGCTGGACAGTGATCGAGGGCATGGTGGCGTCGGCGCAGCCCGGCGGCACCACAACCCGACACGCCTACGAGACCTTGCGCGACGAACTGCTGGCCGACCTGCGCACCGCCCTGCCCGTGGACATGGCACTGATCGGCTTGCACGGGGCCATGGTGGCCGAGGGCTATGACGACTGCGAGGGTGACCTGCTGGCGCGTGTGCGCGCCCTGGTGGGGCCGGACGCGGTGGTGGGCGCGGAGATCGACCCGCACAACCACCTGAGCGCGGCCATGGTGCAGCATGCCGACGTGCTGGTGTCGTTCAAGGAGTACCCGCACACCGACGTGCTGGAGCGCGGGCGCGAGCTGGTGACGCTGTGCGAGGCCACGGCGCAGCGGCGCATCAAGCCCGTGGCCGCGGTGGTGGACTGCCGGATGGTGGTGCCCTTTCACACCACACGCCAGCCCGCACGCGGCCTGGTGGACCGCATCCAGGCCATGGAGGGGCGCAATGGCGTGCTGTCCATCTCGCTGACCCACGGCTTCTCGCTGGGCGACGTGCCGGACATGGGCACCAAGGTGCTGGTGTACTGCGATGGCATGGCTTCGCCGGCCGCGGCTCTGGCCCAAGCGCAAACCCTGGCGCAGACCCTGGCCGACGAGATCATCGGCCTGCGCGACCAGCTGGCCGTGCGCTACCTGTCCATCGACGAGGCGCTGGACGCCGCGCTGGCTTTCGACGGTGCCCCCGTGGTGCTGGCCGACCGGGCCGACAACCCCGGCAGCGGCGCGCCAGGAGACTCCACCTTCATCC
Source organism: uncultured Rubrivivax sp. (assembly GCA_964432385.1). Taxonomy (GTDB): domain Bacteria; phylum Pseudomonadota; class Gammaproteobacteria; order Burkholderiales; family Burkholderiaceae_C; genus Rubrivivax. Next base: position 6,479 of record CAYSOD010000155.1, on the reverse strand, counting down.
TGCGCCGCATGCTGGAGCGTGGCATCACGGGCACCGCCATGGGTCCCATGTGGGACCCGGTGGCCGTGCGCACTGCGTTTGAAGCTGGTGAAGGTGCCCGCCTGAGTCTGCGCGTGGGCGGCAAGATCGGCCCCGCTTCGGGGGATCCGCTGGACCTGGACTGCACGGTCAAGGTGCTGCGCCGCGAGCACCAGATGTCGGGCCTGAGCGGCTCACCCGTGGCCGTGGGGGATACCGCCTGGATCGAGTGCGCCGGCATCGACATCGTGCTGACCAGCCTTCGCCGCCAGGCCACGGGCACGGACGTCTTCAGCGGGCTGGGCTGCGAGCTGTCACAGCGCAAGATCGTGGTGGTGAAGTCGGCCCAGCACTTCCACGCTTCGTTTGCCAAGGTGGCGCAGCAGATCCTCTACGTGGGTGCACCTGGCGCGGCCACGCCCTTTCTTCACACCCTGCCCTACCGCAAGATCCAGCGCCCGATGTGGCCGCTGGATGCGGTGGGCACGGTCAAGCCGTAACCGACCCCACAGCAGGCGGCTTCAGGGGCCGCAAGCGCGCCTCACCCCTTCAGATGACACGCAGCCCAGCGCCCCGGTGCCACTTCCTTGAGCTGGGGCACCTCTTGCCGGCAGCGATCGGTGGCGTGGGGGCAGCGCGGGTGGAAGTGGCAGCCTGAAGGAGGGTCCAGTGGCGAGGGAATTTCACCCGTGATGGCCAGGAAGTCCTTCTTGCGCGCTTCCAGGCGTGGCACCTCGGCCAGCAGGGCCTGGGCGTAGGGGTGCAAGGGCTGGTCGAAGAAGTCGGCTGCGGGTGCGCTTTCCACCACGCGCCCAAGGTACATGATGACCACGCGGTCGCACAGGTGCCGCACCACACCCAGGTCGTGACTGATGAAGAGGTAGGTCAGGCCGAGCGACTCGCGCAGGTCCATGAACAGGTTGAGCACCTGGGCCTGGATGGACACGTCCAGCGCCGCCACCGCCTCGTCGCAGATCAGAAAGCGCGGCTTGACGGCCAGCGCCCGGGCGATGCCCACGCGCGCGCGTTGGCCACCCGAGAACTGGTGGGGGAAGCGGTCGGCCAGGGCAGGGTCCAGGCCCACGCGGCGCAATTGCTCACCCACCCACTCATCACGCTGCACGCGGCTCACCAGGCCGTGCACCACGGGCGCCTCGCCCACAAGCTCGGTCACGCGCAGGCGCGGGTTGAGGGAGGCAAAGGGGTCCTGGAAGATCATCTGCACCTGCAGCCGCGCGGCCTGGCGCGCCGCGGCGTCCAGGTCCTGCAGGCGCTGGCCGTGCCAGCGCACCTCGCCCGCGCTGGGCGCGTGCAAGCCGGCGACCACGCGCGCCAGCGTGGACTTGCCGCAGCCCGACTCGCCCACCAAGCCCACCACCTCGCCTTCGTGCACCTGCAGATCCACGCCGTCCACCGCGTGCACGGTCTCCTCTCGCACGGAACTGCCCAGCGCGCGGGCGATGCGCCCTGCCAGGTCCAGACGCTTTTCAAAGCGCTTGGAGACACCGTGCAGCTCGAGCATCGGGGGCGTCATGCCAACGGCTCCAGCACCGGGTGGTGGCACCACAGGCGGTGGCCAGGTTCGGGCTCGGTCGCGATCGGCCGCTGCTGACAGGCCGGCCCCGCATGAGCGCAGCGGGCACGGAAGGCGCAGCCCTCATCCAGCGCCAGTGGCGAGGGCGCCATGCCCGGGATCTGCCGCAGGCGCGCACCGCGCGGATTCCGGCTGGGTACCGAGCCGATCAGCCCTCGGGTGTAGGGGTGGCGCGGCCGCTCGATCACCGTCGCCGTGGCGCCTTGCTCCACGATGCGCCCGCCGTACATCACGGCCACCTCGTCGGCCAGACCCGCCACCACCGACAGGTCGTGGCTGATCCAGATCAGCGCCGTGCCCGACTCTCGACACAGCCGCTGCATCTCGAACAGGATCTGCGCCTGGATGGTGACGTCCAAGGCTGTGGTGGGCTCGTCGGCAATGATGAGGTCGGGTTCGTTCAGCAGCGCAATCGCGATGGCCACGCGCTGACGCATGCCACCTGAGAACTCGTGGGGGTAGGCGGCCAGGCGCTCGTCCGGCGCTGGAATGCCCACGCGCACCAGGGCCTGGCGGCAACGCGCACGGGCGACCGCCGTCGACACCTCGGCGTGGGCCTGAATGGCCTCGATCATCTGGGTGTCGATGCGCAGCACGGGGTTCAGCGTGGCCATCGGATCCTGAAAGATCATGGCGATGCGACGGCCTCGCAGCGCGCGCCACTGCTCGGCGCTGCAGCCGCTCAGATCCTGCCCGTCCAGCAAGATGCGCCCGGCCACCTGGCGCCCGGGCGGGTCCACCAGCCCCATGAGCGACAAGCCCGTGATGGACTTGCCCGATCCCGACTCGCCCACGAGTCCCAGCACCTGGCCACGCCGCAGTTCAAAGGACACGTCCTGCACCGCGCGCAGCACCCCCTGGCGGGTGGCGAAGTGGGTGCTCAGGCCCTGCACCTGCAGGAGCGGGACGTCGGTCGCGCTCATCGGCGCAGCCTCGGGTTGAGAATGTCACGCAGGCGGTCGGCCACCAAGTTGATGCACAGGATGGTCAGCAGCAGCGCCAGGCCGGGGTAGAAGCTGATCCAGTAGCGGCCGCTCATGAGGTGGTTGAAGCCGTTGGAAATGAGCAGGCCGAGCGAGGGCTCGGTGATGGGCAACCCCAGGCCGAAGAACGACAGCGTGGCCTCCAGCGAGATGGCATGCGCCACCTGCACGGTGGCCACCACGATGAGCGGCGGCAGGCAGTTGGGCAGCAGGTGGCGCAGCACCTGGCGGCTGCGCGGCAGGCCCAGCACACGGGCGGCCTCCATGTACTCCTTGTCGCGCTCCACGAGCGCGCAGGCACGCACGGTGCGCGCGTACAGCGCCCATTGGATGGCCACCAGCGCGATGATCACCTTGTCCAACCCCTGGCCGAAGATGGCCAGCAGGATCAACGCGAGCAAGATGGCCGGAAAGGACAGCTGCAGGTCGACCACGCGCATCACCACCGCATCCACCCAGCCGCCAAAGTAGGCGGCCACCAGCCCCAGCAGCAGCCCCAGCCCCACCGCCAACACCGTGCTGAGCGTGCCCACCCACAGCGAGGTGCGCAGCCCGTAGAGGATGCCCGAGAGCATGTCCCGCCCTTGATCGTCAGAGCCCAGCAGAAAGCGCCCGCCAGCGGCCGAAACCTCGCCCGGGGGCAGCTTGGCGTCCAGAATGTCCAGCTGCGCCAGGTCATATGGGTTCTGGGGCGACACCCAGGGCGCGAACAGCGCGAGAGCCACCACGCACAGCAGCACCACCAGGCTGGCCACCGCCGAGCGCGACTGCGCGTATTCGCGCCATAGCCGCCGCGCTGGGCTCTCGGCGCGTTCGACCTCCATGCCCATGCCAGCGCTCACTGCGCCTCCTCTGGCGCCCTGCGCTGCTGGAAAAGAAGCTGCGCGCTTCGCGACCGGCTCATGCGGCCGCCCCTTGCCTGGCACCGGTGCGCACGCGGGGGTCCAGCGCGGTGTACAGCAGGTCCACCACCAGGTTGATCGTCACGAACAGCGTCACGATGACCAGCAGGTAGGCCACGATCACGGGGCGGTCGAGCTGGTTGATGGAGTCGATCAGCAACTTGCCTGTACCCGGCCAGGCAAAGATGGACTCGGTAACGATGGCAAAGGCGATCACCGATCCCAGTTCCAGGCCGATGACGGTGACGATGGGAATCAGGATGTTCTTCAGCACGTGAACGCCCACCACGCGGCCGGCGCGCAAGCCCTTGGCCCGCGCAAAACGCACGTAGTCCTGCAGCAGGGCCTCGCGGGTCTGCGCCCGCGTCAGGCGTATGAGCAGCGACAGCTTGAACAAGGCGAGGTTGAAAGCCGGCAGCAGCACATGCGCCAGGCCATCGGCCGTGAACACGCTGAAGCGCAGCCCCAGAACGGTGACAGTCTCGCCGCGCCCGCCCGAGGGCAGCCAGCCCAGGTGCACCGAGAACAGCATGATCAGCACCAGCCCGACCCAGAAGGTGGGCAGCGAAAAGCCCAGGATGGAACCCGTCATGATGCTGCGGCTGACCCACCCCTCGGGCTTGAGCCCAGCCAGCAAGCCCAGCGGGATGCCAATGCCCACGGCCAGCACCATGGCCACAAGCGCGAGCTCCACTGTGGCGGGCAGCTTGGACAGGATGAGTTCCAGCGCGGGCACGCCGAAGACGAAGGAGCGCCCCAGGTCACCGCTGAGTGCCCCGCTCAGAAAGGTGAAGTACTGCTCGTGCAGCGGCCGATCCAGGCCCAGAGCGATGGTGGCACGCAGCTTCTCGGCCTCATCAGCCTGAGGGTTAATCAGCAGTTCAATGGGGTTGCCGATGGCGTAGACCCCCAGGAACACCAGCACCGACATCGCCACCAGAACGAAGGCGGCCTGGGCCAGCCGCCGCAGAATCTCGGGCAGCATCAGGCAGACACGCTCCGAGAAGGCTTCACTTGGCGACTGGCGCGATCATCAGCGCATTGAAGCGGCGCTGTGGGCGCGGGGTGACGCTCAGGCCCTTCTTGGAGGCGAAGTCGAAGATGGGATAAAAGACCGGGATCAGGGCCTGGTCCTCCATGGCCACGCGAATGGCTCGGCCCACCAGAGCGTCACGCTGCTTGTCGTCCAGATTCTGCAGCGAGGCCGAGAGCAGGTTGTCCACCAGCGGGTTGGAGTAACGCGTACGGTTGGCCGTGCCGAAGCCCTTGGCGGGTGTGAAGGTCGCGATCAGCGCGCGCAGGCTGTTGGCGGCCTCCTCCGCACCGTACTGAGCGGCAAAGGCGCTGAACTCCTGCTTGGAGGCCCGCGTGAAGAACACGCTACCCGGCAAGGTCTCCACCTCGGCCTTCAAGCCCAGGCGCGTCCACATCTGAGCGATGGTCTGGGCGATGGCGGCGTCGCTGGGATAGCGGTCGTTGGTGGTGTGCAGCACGATGCGAAAGCCCTGCGCCCAGCCGGCTTCCTTCAGCAGAGCTTGCGCGCGCGCCAGGTCGTGCGGGTCGGGCTTGACATCCTTGGGGGCGGAAGGGAACTCGTCTGACAGCATCTGCCCGGCGGGCACGCCACTGCCTTCCAGCACGCGGTCCACGATGAGTGCCCGGTTCAGCGCCAAGGACAGCGCCTTGCGCACGCGAGCGTCCTTGAGCGGGTTGCGGTCCAGGGGCTTGCCGTCCTTGGCGGTGATGAAGGGCGATACGTCTCGCGCGGAGTCCAGCGCGATGTAGTGCACCAGGGCCGCAGGCCCACCGCGCACCAGGGAGAAGCGGTTGTCCTTCTTCAGGCGGGCCAAGTCAGCGCTGGGCACGGCGTCGATGGCGTCCACCTGCCCCGACAGCAGCGCGGCCAAGCGTGCGCTGTCCTTGGCCAGCACCACCTCTGTCACGCGCGACCACGGCGGCTTGGGGCCCCAGTAGCGCTCGTTGCGCTCGACCACCAGGCGCTCGCCGTTGACCCATTCCACCAACTTGAACGGGCCCGTGCCCACGGCGGCTTTACCGCTGTTGAAATCCTGCGTGGTGACGCCCTTGCCCACCGAGGCCGAGATGATCAGCACGTTGGCCAGGTCCATCGGCAGGCCCGGATGCACGGCCACGGTCTTCATGTGCAGCGTGTGACTGTCGACTTTGATGATGCGCTCCACGCTGCGCGTGAATTGCGAAAACGAATTTGGCGAGTTGGGAACGTTGGGCACGCGCTCCCAAGTGAAGATCACGTCGTCAGCCGTGAAAGGCGCGCCGTTGTGGAACACCACACCCTGACGCAGCTTGATTTCCCAAGTCAGGGGGTCCAGCGTCTTCCACGAGAGCGCCAGGTTCGGCTTGAGTTGCAGCTTCTCGTCCAGGGCGATCAGGTGCTCGAAGATCAGCGGGTGGGACGACCCGGTGGGAAACGCCGCGAAGAAGTGCGGGTCCAGCGTGTTGAGTTCGAGCTTGGTGCCCAAGGTCAGGTTCTGCGCCTGCACGGGTGTGCAAACCAGCAAAGCCGAGCCCAGGGCGAGCAAGGTGGCCACATGGCGGATGAGGGTCACGAACATCTACAGGTTCTCCTGGGGCCCACGCCCCCAAAACAGATGCCATTGAAGCCCGAACGCTCGCTTGGGGGAATAGGTGTCTTTCCTCGCATCCCCTGGGCTGCAAACCCCACGATGGCACGCGAGACGCCTGCCGCGCATAGACTCCTGGCTCATTGAAAGAGGCCGCACAGGCCACTGCAGGAGCGAGGACAGCATGCCCCAAGTCATCACACACATCGAAGACCTTCGCGTCCTGGCGCAAAAGCGCGTGCCGCGCATGTTCTACGACTACGCCGACTCGGGCTCCTGGACGGAGAGCACCTACCGCGCCAACGAGAGCGACATCGCCAAGATCAAGCTGCGCCAGCCCCCGCCGGTCAACACAGAAGGCCGCAGCACCGCCACGAAG
>CAYSOD010000154.1:1635-8248 GCA_964432385.1 uncultured Rubrivivax sp. | reverse complement strand
CTTTGATGATCCGGAGGTCATTGCCGGACAGGGTACCGTCGCGCTGGAGATGCTGAGCGTTCAGCCCTCAATAGACACCTTGGTCGTGGCGGTTGGCGGCGGTGGCTTGCTTGCAGGTATGGCCACTGCTGCCAAGACGCTGCGACCCGACATGCGCATCGTCGGAGTGCAAAGCGATCGTTTTGCTTCGATGGTGAACTTGCTCACGGGGAGTGACTACAAGATCGGAACCCACTCCATCGCGGAGGGTATAGCGGTTGGGCAACCGGGTCACCTGACGCAGGCCATACTTAGAGAGCTTGTCGATGAGTGGATTACTGTCGATGAGGGTGCCATTGAGCAAGCCATTCTGATGCTGCTGGAGATCGAAAAGACCGTGGTCGAGGGGGCGGGGGCTGCCAGCTTGGCCGGCCTGCTGGCGCATCCCCAACGCCTGAAAGGCCGGCAGGTTGGATTGGTGCTCTGTGGAGGCAACATCGATCCACTGCGACTGCAGGCCATCATCGGGCGGGGGATGGTTCGAGCCGGTCGACTAGCGCGGGTTCTGGTTGAAGCCCAGGATGTTCCGGGCGTCCTTGCGCGCGTGACCGAAGTCGTCGGGAACTGTGGCGCCAATATCCAGGAAGTTCATCACCAGCGTGCATTCTCGGCATTACCCATGCAGCATGTAGAACTCGAGTTCGTACTGCAGACGAGAAACCATACGCACGTCGACTCAGTCATCATTGCCTTACGACAGCATGGGCTCAAAGCCAAAGCCCACTGAGGTCCCAGCGACTCCTGCAGGGGCGTAGCCGTGTACCAGACCTGTACCCCTGGGCGGAAGGCTTCATGGGATCAAATCCCCAACTGCTCTGGGCAACCCAGTAGCCTTGACTCGCTAAGGCTTGGCAAAGCGCCACCACCGGCCTGAGCCAAGTGCGTCTCTCTTGTTGCCAGTGTCGGACTTCGCCAAAGTGATCGGCCAACCCAGCTGATGCGAATCTGAACAGCTGCGCAGGCCATAACGGTCAACACAAGCCCACGTCCGACAGCAGCTTTGCGCCAAATCGAGTCTTCAGAACTTCACCTCAGAAGTGTTCCGGTGGTGACCCAATTCATCGTCCGGCGGCGGACGGGGTGCTCTTGGTCGGACTACTTCTCTGAGCTCTATTCGTGGCGGGGGCAGCCACCTTCCTTTTGCCATCGAGGAACATCTTTGCTTGTTCAACAAGGTGCCCTAGCAGCTCACGATTCGTCTGTTCTTCGCTACCCCCCATCACCACGGCAATCTCAACCATCTGGCCTATCCTGGCCCGGGTCCAGCGATCGGTCACCACCGCATCGGGGTCCAGGGGGTAGCTTGAAGGCGGTGTCGAACCTGATCTGATGTGCTCGACGATCCGCGTGAACGATATTCCCGAGACCGTCCACTGGCGAACCTTTCGAAGCAGATCTACATGCTCGTCGGTGTAGTGGGCACTTCGAGCATGACCCACCGGGGGAGGAAGAGCTCCGCGGTGACTGAGCTCATGCACCTGGCGAGGAGTAAAGCCTGTCATCTCACACAGCGCAGCAAGCTTGTACTTGGCTGCAGCGGTCACTTGGGTCTGTGCGGCATTCATGCGAAGCGCTCGTGGTGGGAGATCGATCTCAACAAGCTAAAGCAGTTCAAGAAGGCTGCGCTCAGCGACGTGGCACTGATGAACCTTGCATTTTCCAGTCCGTTCGGTTTCCCGTCCATGCATGCGGGTCAGGGTTGATAGCCGCTTAGGTTGCGTAGGCTGCGTTGCGCATCTTATTACTTATTTAGGTAATCTACATTATTAATCGACGCAACGCCAGAAGCATCAAAGAGACGCCGATGGAAGAAATCTTCGTTCCTCACCGGACTGAGGGGATAGCTTCCTGTGACCTCCAGCTCTAGCCGTCTGCGATGGCTGAACCGATACGCAACCAGGCGCCGGAAAGCGCCCTGCTCAGGGCGCCGCACATCACTCGCACGGAAGCCCGACCGCGTTCCGGGTAGGCGCTGTCGTTGCGTTAGCAGATAAACATCTGAAATTCAGTAATTCTCAGGAAACGCAACGACCCAGGTCAGTAGTCGATCACGTTGAGCTGATTCGTTTGAACGACTTCGGCAGCGCCCTCAAATCGAGGAAATCTTGAAGCCTGTTGGCGGCGGGGCGGACCTTCAGCGCAACCGTACACAGGATGGCTGCCGAACATCTTCGGTAAGGTCACAGAGCCTGCATGCACCGGCTGGATACGTCGCGGTCGTTGACGAGGGCCGCAGCCTCTGCTGAAATTGGTTACATGTTTAAGGAAGCAACAAGAGACATCCAGCTCAAGTCGTTCCAGACTCATGGCGGTCAACTCGGACCTTGGTGGCGCACATTCCTCTTACCAGGAGGCAGTCACCCCACACCTTCCACAGGACAAGGCCTGCAAACCACTCGCACTGTTGACCTACGCCTTAGCTGGCCAGGGAAGACCCCGAGCAAGCACTCCACGTTGACGTCAGTCCTTGCGATGCGCAAGCCCACAGGAGCGACTATGGATACATCGTGAAAAAAAAGACGGCGGCGAGTTCCAGCTCGACACCGTCTTCTTCGCCGGGGGGGACCCAGCAACTTTCACGAGTGCCAAGTGTACGGACCTGATCCAGGTAGCGTCAATGCCCCCCTACCTTGAACTCTCTTGAGAGCTGCCGTCAAGCCAATCTGGCTCGGCAGGCGGGGGAATTGAATGCGCACGACCAAGCGATTCACACCGAGAGTCATCGCCCGTTTCGAGCGTCAAGGACGAGGAACTGGCACCTACGCCGAGTACAGTCCATGGCACGGAGTGTCGCGAGGTGACCCATCCAGCATAGGGCGCAGCCACCTGTTGACCTGGCGCGGGCGCCTGCGCGAGCTGCTTTCCGACGGAGAGCTCGGTCAGCAGCTCTTCGCGACCATGCTGCCGAATCTGGATGACTGCCTAGAGCAGTACAAGCTGTCGACGGAAGCATCCCCACACCTTTTGGCAGCATATGGGTTTGGCTCAGACTCCGAACTCTTCCCGGGCACCGTGGAGCTGGCAAATGCCCTCGGCATCAAGCACCCCCAGGTATACGGCGACGGCGAAACGGAGCTGTGGCGGGCAAGTACTGATCTCGTGCTCGTACGCCGAACGCCAAGTGGCCACCTCGCCGCCTTGGCGCTGGCGTTCAAGCCGGCGAACTGGAGGCCCACCCGCAGAGCCTGGCAATTGATGAGGCTAGAGCGGGAATTCTGGCTACGCAGAAACGTAGAGTGGCTCTTGATCACGCCCGCGCTCTACGACGAACGTGTCGTTCTGACCTTGCGGCGAACCGGATGTTGGGCGCTCGACGCGGAGGAGCCCGACGAGACGCGACGCTTAGCCACTGCCATCGCTCGGGAGTGCCCATTCGACAGTCTGACTCGTGTACTCGAACGTATCGCAGTCCACACCGGTTCGATGGAGTCAGCCCAGCGCGCCATCTGGCAGGCCGCCTGGCGTGGTGACTTGCCAGTCGATCTTCGGCGTGGCTGGCGCCCGCATACCCCTCTCGCGCTGCTGCCAGGATCCGACTACCTAGCGCTGAACCCCGTGGCGTCGAGGAGGTCAGCATGGATCTGATACCGAACTCAACTTTCCGGCTTCTCATAGGCGCGGAGCGAACCACGAGCTACGAGCTCGGCATCTATCGGGTCATCCTTGACGAGCCGAGCATCGACCGCACAGTCACGGTCCTGATTCAACCAGACGCCAACGAGGAAGGGGAGCCGAGTCGACGTCATCGAGGCGGCCGCAAGAAGAAGAACGACAAGGACCTGCGACGCCCACGCAAGAAGCCACCTGTATGTCCGCGCCGACCGAACTTTGACCCACCCTGCCGATTGAACTTTGACCCAGGGCTGGTTGCCGGGATTGCGTGATCCCGGCTGTGGATAACTGTAGCTCCTAGCTCCTTTCTGGTTTCTTTGTGGCTGGTGTTCGCGCGGCGGGAAGGCGCGAAGGGCGTAGCCCGTAGAGACTTCCCGCCGCGCGGCGGTCGTTGTCAGCCCGGCTGTGCAGGCTTTGCTCTGCGCTCCTGCTCCCTGTCCTTGATGCGCCGCTTGGTACTGGCCGTAGCCTGCGTGACGCGGTAGCTCTCGTTGCCGGTCTCGACGATGTGGCAGTGGTGCGTGAGCCTGTCCAGCAGCGCCGTGGTCATCTTCGCGTCGCCGAACACCGTGGACCACTCAGCGAAGTCCAGGTTGGTCGTGATCGCGACGCTCGTGTGCTCGTACAGCTTGCTCAGCAGGTGGAACAGCAGCGCGCCACCGGCCTGGCTGAACGGCAGGTAGCCCAGCTCGTCCAGGATCACCAGATCCATGCGAAGCAAGCTCGCAGCGATGCGCCCAGCCTTGCCTTCGGCCTTTTCACGCTCCAGCGCATTGACCAGATCCACCGTCGAGTAGAACCGCACCCGCTTGCCATGCTCGGTGATGCCGGCCACGCCGATGGCGGTTGCCAGATGGCTTTTGCCGGTGCCAGGCCCACCCACCAGCACCACGTTGTGCGCGGCCGCAGTGAACCCGCAGCTTGCCAGTTGGATGACGAGCTTGCGGTCTACTGGCGAGACCTCGAAGTCGAACCCCGCAAGGTCGCGGTGCACGGGGAACTTGGCAGTGGCCATCTGGTGACTGACCGAGCGCGTGGCCCGGTCGCTGGCCTCGGCCTTGAGCATGTGCTCGACGAGCCAGCGCGAACGTTCCAGTTCACCGCTGTTTTGCTCGCCCAGCTCGATCCAGGTGGCGGCCATGCCGTGCAGGCGCAACGCCTTCAGTTCACTGATGACGTCACGCATCTTCAGCCCCCTTGTGCGTGGCTTCCTCGGCAGTCTGCTCAAGCTGGATGCGGCGCAGCCGGTCGTAGCGCGCGGTGTCCGCCAGGGGCTTGGTCAGTGCCCCCAACGCCGTGGCCACGTTCTGCGGCCGCGGCGGCGCCGTAAGCCGGGCCAGCACGTTACCCACATGCTCCGGGCTGACGCGGCCGCTGGGCCCGGCGCGCTCCAGCGCCAACTCCGCCGCCACCAGCACCGCATCCAGCCCGGAGCCCTTGACCAGGCCCAGCACCTGGGCCATCAGCCGGTCACCGCCTGCGTGCTTGAGCAGGGCCTGGCGCAGCCTGGCCAGGGGCTCGGGCAGGTCCATGAACGGCGCTCCGTTGCGCAGCGCCCCAGGCTTCCTCTGTACCAAGGGCACGTAGTGCTGCCAGTCATAGACCGTCTTGCCCTTGCCTGGCTGCCGCTGGTGCTCGGCAACAACGCGCTCCTCACTCACGATCACCACCCGCGTGGGGTACAGCCGGGTGCTCACCGTATGCCGCGCCAACTCGCACGGCACCGAGTAGCGGTTGCGCGCCACCGTCACGAGGCAGGTACTGCTGACGCGGCTGAACTCCTGCACGTAGCCATCGAACGGCACTGGCATGGGCATCAGGTGCTGCCGTTCCAATTCCAGCATCTCCGCCACGCTGAAGGCCTTGTGCTCGGGATGCCTCAGCTCCGCCCACAGGGCCTTACAGCGCACGGCCAGCCAGGCGTTGAGTTCGTCCAGGCTGCTGAAGCGCTGGTCGCGGGCATCCAGCCAGATGCGCCGCCGGCTGTCCTGCACGTTCTTCTCGACGACCCCCTTCTCCCAGCCGCTGGCGACGTTGCAAAAGTCGGCGTCGAACAGGTAGTGCGCACACATGGTCGTGAAGCGCAGGTTCACCTCGCGCGCCTTGCCCTTGCCCACACGGTCCACCGCCGTCTTCATGTTGTCGTAGATGCCCCGGCGTGCCACGCCACCCAGCGCTGCAAACGCGCGGGTGTGAGCATCGAACAGCATCTCGTGGCCCTGGCTTGGGTATGCCACGAGCCAAAACGCCCGGCTGGCACACAGCTTTATGTGCGCCACCTGCAGCCGCTGGTACTGCCCGCCAATGACCAGCGGCTCTTCGCTCCAGTCGAACTGGAGCGCCTCACCCAGCTCGAAGCTCAGCGGAACATATGCATCGCCAACCTGCACGCCGCCACGCTCGGCACGCCACTGCCGAATGTAGTCAGTCAGCCGGCTGTAGCCGCCGTCGTACCCGGCCGCCGCAATCTGCGCATGCAAGGCCTTGGCCGTGCGCCGCTCCTTCTTGGGCCGACGCGCATCACCCAGCAGTGCCTGCTGCACCGCCTCGACAAACGGCGCCAACTTCGTGGGCACCTGCGCCCGGCTGTACTTCGGTGCCTCCGCCTTGCCCATGCGCAGGTACTTGCGCACCGTGTTCCTCGCCAGGCTCGTCGCCTTGACGATCTCTCGCACCGACTTCTTCTCGCGGTGGCGCATCCGCAAGACCTTGCCAATCATGGCCATGGTGATCACTCCTCACACCCCGCCCCTTTGTGGATAAGTCGGGCAGGGTAGGTTGAACACCTGGGTCAAATTTCGGTCGGCACGATCCTCGTAAGTGGGTCAGTTTTCAGTCGGCGCCAACACTCCAGCGCCAGTTCACGCACGGCGTTCCACACCGGCGTCCCCGCTGAAGCCACCACCCAGCGGCCCCAGGTGTGGCCCCATTTGCTGCGGAAGTGTTCGTCGATGGTCTGCCG
>CAYSOD010000154.1:0-1535 GCA_964432385.1 uncultured Rubrivivax sp. | reverse complement strand
AGCGGCCCCAGGTGTGGCCCCATTTGCTGCGGAAGTGTTCGTCGATGGTCTGCCGGGCCAGGTCGCGCAGGGCCTTGGCTGCTTCGTGGCCTGGATGGGGTGTGCTGTCTTCTCCACTGGGCTCCAGATCTTGAAGATCCTTAGAGCGTTCTCGGAGCTTTGTTGCCATCAAGGCCAGCCACGGTCTGGCGTCAGGCAAGGCCTGTAGCCGTCGAGACAGCAGGATGCGCCCCCGTTGGTACAGGCCGGCCGTGAGGTCAGCCAGTTCCGGCAGCGTCAGGTCTTGCCAGGCGAACGAGGTGTCTGAGACGAACTGCGGCAGCCCGGCGCGCAGCAGCGTCACCTGCTCTGGGCGGCTCCAAGTCCGCTGAAGCGGCGCTAGGTCCTGGATGGTCATGCGCTGCGGGCGCTCCGGGCGGTCCTGGAACAGGGGACAGCCACCTGAGGTCGCATCTGCGGCTGGCTCCTCCTCGGGTGCCACCAACCAGGCTGCCACCTCACTGGCCGTCATGGCCCACCAGGCGGGCAGGGGCCTAGGCGCAAAGCGTTGCAGCGTGGCCAGCGTCGCTTCCGTCGTCGGCACCCAGGGCCCGAACTCGCGCTTGCGGGCGGGGTGCTCGTAGTTGTCTTCCAGCCCCCAGGGCTCCTCACGCAAGGTACGCCACAGGGCCAGCGCAATGGGCCCTTGGCCTGCTTCGGCTGTCAAGGCTTCGAGTTGCCCCAGGCAGCGCAGACGCACCGCGTTCATCAGCACTTCCAGGGTGCTCTGCACCCGCTTGCACTCCTGCGAGAGGGCGATGGTGTGCTCGTGAAGGTTCGGCTTGCAGCGCAGGGTCTGCGGCAGCATCAGGGGCCAGACGTGCGGCAGCGTCAGCAGCAGCGCTCGCTCCTTGTTGCCCATCAGGGCGATTTCCACCTCACGCAGCGGCCGGAAATGTCGTCCGGACTTCACGGCGCGATGCAGCGCCCGCTCCAGTTCAACCCGGCGCTGGTAATCGGTTGCGGCCGGCTGGTTCGCGGTCAGTTTCAGCAATGCGGGCAGGGTGGCTCCTTGGCGGCAGTGCCAGGCCAGGCGATAGCGCAGGCGGAGGCTGCCGGGCAGCGCCGTGTCGCCGCCCAGGTCAGGCGCAGGCTCGCCCAAGGCGTGGTCACCGATCAACAGGCGTGTCAGCGCATCGTCGGGCAACCTTGTGAAAGGCGGCACTTGGTGGCCCGCCTGCCAGCGGCTGAGCGTGAGACTGCGCAGCCGTTCAGTCTCCTGCCGGATCAAGGGCGAACCGGTTGACATGCCTGCCCGGTACAGCAGCCCGCAGAACATCTTTCTGCGCAATGCCACCGCCCAGGCCTGCTGCAGCGCGGCAACCTGTGGCAGGCCGGGCAGAACGGCCAGCACCCTCGGCCAGAGCCCCTGCACGGACTGATCCAGGGCGCGCTGAGCGTCTTCCGTGAAGGACGGTGACCACGGGTCCACCGTCACCATCGCCCGGTGTGCGGGTTCCTGGTGGTCGAAGAAGGCTTCAGCCAAGGCCTTGGCC
>CAYSOD010000153.1:0-8278 GCA_964432385.1 uncultured Rubrivivax sp. | reverse complement strand
GATCGTGCGCGACCACGGCGTGATGCTGCTGCTGGGCAGCATGCGCGCTGAAGAACGGGTGGCGGCATTCCTGCTGAACCTGACCCAGCGGCTGCACGCGCGGGGCTACTCCCGCAGCGAACTCGTCCTGCGCATGACGCGCGAAGAGATCGGCAGCTACCTCGGCCTCAAACTCGAGACGGTGAGCCGTACCTTCTCGAAGTTGCAGGAGGACGGCGTGCTGGAAGTCAAACAACGCCAGATCCGCATCCTGCAACAGGATTCGCTGCGGGCCATCGTCAACAGCACCGCGTGCTGACAGCGGGCCGCTGCTCCCCGCCCACGGCCCTCAACGGGCAGCAGGTTCGGTGGCCGCGTGGTTGCGGCCTTGCACCGCCGGTCGATCGGCAAAGCGCCCGCCGTCGTCAGCGTGCAGGACGGGCTCGGCGCTTTTGAGGGCGATGGCGAGCGTGACCAGCCCGGCCACCACCACCGCCAACGGGCCGGCCAGCACCAGCCAGACCATGCCCACGCGCCACCAGGGTGGATTCGACACGTCGCGAACAGGCTGAGGGGTCATGGTGTTACCTCCGGAATGACGAAGGTGGATCGTTCGATCACGTGGGCCGGTGGGTCATCAAGCCTGGACACGCGCTCGATCTCAAAGGTCAAGGGGTGAGCGCCGGGGCCGGCGCGAGCGGCGGTTTTGGCCGAGATCTGCGCGGCCAGAGGCAGCCACCTCGCCTCTGCGGGACCCAGCTCAACTTCAGTTCTTCCCACAATCTTGATGTCCTGCAGTCCATTCACGCCCAGGCGGTAGCGCTGGACCTGCTCGGTAGCGTTCATGAGTTGTAGGCGATACCCGTTCTCGATGCGCCCGTCTTCCACCATCCGGGCCAGGGTGCCGCGATCGCGGACCACGTCGACCTTGAAGGGGCTGCGCAGCGCGAGGCTGGCCGCCAGACCGGCACTGATCAGCAACAGGATGGCGCCGTACACCAGCACCCGAGGGCGGAGCACTCGGGCCCACATCTGGCGGGGCGAACCATCCTGCGCCATGCTGTTTTGAGTGGCATAGCGCACGAGACCCTTGGGGTAGCCCATTTTGTCCATCACCCCGTCGCAGACGTCCACGCAGGCGGCACAACCGATGCACTCGTACTGCAGGCCCCTGCGGATGTCGATGCCCGTGGGGCAGACTTGAACGCACAGCCCGCAGTCGATGCAGTCCCCCAGCCCCAGGCTCTTGGGGTCGGCCTTGCGCCCACGCGAGCCCCGAGGATCGCCGCGCGCCGCGTCGTAGCTGATGATCAGCGTGTCCTTGTCGAACATGGCACTCTGGAAGCGGGCATACGGGCACATGTACTTGCACACCTGCTCGCGCATCCAGCCGGCATTGCCGTAGGTGGCCAGGCCGTAGAACAGCACCCAGAACCACTCCCACGGGCCAAAGTCCAGGGAGACGGCCTCGGCCCACAAGGTCTTGATGGGGGTGAAGTAGCCTACGAAGGTGAAGCCGGTCCACAAGGCGATGGCCAGCCACGCCCCATGCTTGGCCAACTTGCGCCAGA
The DNA here is from genome assembly GCA_964432385.1 of uncultured Rubrivivax sp. Taxonomy (GTDB): domain Bacteria; phylum Pseudomonadota; class Gammaproteobacteria; order Burkholderiales; family Burkholderiaceae_C; genus Rubrivivax. Next base: position 6,728 of record CAYSOD010000153.1, on the reverse strand, counting down.
GTTTGGTGCTCGACCAGGTGGCCCCGTCCAGCTTCATTCGCGCGGTTCGATCTCCCTCAACGCGGCGCTCCACCCACAAGAAGATCTCGGTGTAGACCGTTTGCGGGCAGGCGTAACCGCACCACAAACGCCCAGCCACCGCCGTGAACAGGAACAGCGCATAGGCGCTGATGATCAGCAGGGCCGTGAGGTAGATGAAATCCTGCGGATACAGGACCAGCCCGAAGACGTAGAAGCGCCGGCTGGCCAGGTCGAAGAGCACGGCCTGCCGGGTATTCCAGTCCAGCCAGGGCAGGCCGTAGAACAGCAACTGGGTGGCCCACACCAAGGCCCAGCGCCAGCGGGCGAACCAGCCGGTGACCGCGCGCGGGTAGATCTTGCGGTGCTTCTGGTACAGCAAGACGATGGTGCCCGAGGCGTCATCGTCCGCAGGCGGTGTAGCTCGCGCGGCCTGGGTCATGGCCTCGCCACAGACGCAGACACGGCCCTGGTCACTTCGAAGCCACGGCCGTGGTCTGCGACAGGCTGATCACGTAGGCTGCCAGCACGTGGATCTGCTCCGGGGTCAGGCGTGAGGCCTGGGCGGGCATGGCGTTGTTCTTGCCCGTGGAAATGATGCTGACGATGGCCTGCTCGCCCCAGCCATGCAACCAGATCTTGTCAGTCAGGTTGGGCGCACCCAGGGCCTGGTTGCCCTTGCCGTCGGCGCTGTGGCATCCCGCGCACACCGCAAACTTCGGCTTGCCCAGCGCCGCGGCCACGGGGTCGTGGGCGCTGCCTGACAGGCTCAGCACATGGTGTGCGACGTTGCGCACGTCCTCAGCGCTTCCCAGCGCGGTGGCCATGGCGGGCATGACGCCATTGCGCCCCTTGGTGATGGTTTCTTTGACCACCTCATGAGACCCGCCGTAGAGCCAGTCGTTGTCGGCCAGGTTCGGGAAACCCTTGCTGCCCCGCCCATCCGAGCCGTGGCAGGCTGCACAGTGGTTGAGGAAGAGCCGCTCACCAATGCCCATGGCCTGGGTGTCCTTGGCCAGCTCTGCGGCGTTCATGGAAACATATCTGGCATAGACCGGTGCCATGGCGGCCACGGCTTTGTCGGTCTCGGTCTGGTGCTGGCCCGAACTGCTCCACTTCAACGTACCGGGATGACTTCCCAAGCCGGGGTACAGCGCGAGATAGGCGCCCGCAAAGACCACCGTGATGACGAACAGCCACATCCACCAGCGCGGCAAAGGGTTGTTGAGTTCCCTGAGGTCTTCATCCCACACGTGGCCAGTGGTGTTGTCGTCGGCCATCACCCTGCGGCGGCTGGCGATGATCAGCAAGGCCAGGCAGGCCAGCAGCCCGACGATGGTGAGGGCGGCAATGTAGACGGACCATGCGCCGGAAAAGAAGTCACTCATGTCCGGCCCTCCTCGGGGCTGTCCTCTGTAAACGGCAAGCGCGCCGCCTCCTCAAACTCGCTGCGACGTGTGCCTTTCAAGGTGGAGACCACGATGGCCAGGAAGGCCAGCAAGCTGATCACCGTCACGGCAATGCGAAGGTCGTTGATGTGCATGACTCGCTCCTCACTTCACCGCGGTGCCCAGCACCTGCAGATAGGCCACCAGGGCGTCGAGCTCGGTCTTGCCTTTGACGGACGCACCAGCAGCCGAGATCTCGGCGTCCGTGTAGGGCACGCCCACCACACGCAGGGCCTTCAGCCGGGGCGCCATGGAAGCAGGGTCCAGCGCCGCGGTTTCCAGCCAGGGGTAGGCGGGCATGTTGGACTCCGGTACCAGCGAACGCGGCGAGGTCAGGTGCAAACGGTGCCACTCGTCGTTGTATTTGCCACCCACGCGGTGCAGGTCCGGCCCGGTGCGTTTGCTGCCCCACTGGAACGGGTGGTCGTAAACGAACTCGCCCGCCTTGGAGTACGGCCCGTAGCGCAGGGTTTCGGAGCGAAAGGGCCGGATCATCTGCGAGTGGCAGTTGTAGCAACCTTCGCGGATGTAGACGTCGCGCCCGGCCAGCTGCAACGCGGTGTAGGGCTGCAGGCCCTCCACCGGCTGCGTTGTGGACCGCTGGAAGAACAGCGGCACGATCTCCACGAGCCCGCCCACGGCCACCGCCAGCAGGATCAGGACAATCATCAAGGCATTGCTGGTCTCGATGCGCTCGTGGCCGCTGGGTGCATGGTGGGTTTGAGCCATTGGGAAACTCCTTGCCTCAAGCATGCGCTACCTGGACCGTGGGGACGGCCGCGACCTCGGGTCGCCCTGCCCGCACGGTCATCACCACGTTCCAGGCCATGAGCAACATGCCCGAGAGGTACAACAGCCCGCCAAGCAGGCGGATGACGTAGAAGGGATAGGTGGCCTTCACGCTCTCCACGAAGCTGTAGACCAAGGTGCCATCTGTGTTGACCGCCCGCCAAATCAAGCCTTGCATCACCCCGGCGATCCACATCGCCGCGATGTACAGCACGATACCGATGGTGGCGATCCAGAAGTGCAGCTCGATGGCTCTGACGCTGAACATCTGCTTGCGGCCATACATGCGCGGAATCAGGTAGTACAGCGAGCCCATGGAGATCAGGCCCACCCAGCCCAGCGCACCAGAGTGCACGTGGCCCACCGTCCAGTCGGTGTAGTGACTCAAGGCGTTGACCGTCTTGATGGACATCATGGGCCCCTCGAAGGTGGACATGCCGTAGAACGACAGCGACACGATGAGGAACTTCAGGATCGGGTCGTCACGCAGCTTGTGCCAGGCGCCCGAGAGGGTCATGATCCCGTTGATCATGCCGCCCCAGCTCGGAGCGAGCAGGACCAGCGAGAAGATCATCCCGATGGACTGCGCCCAGTCCGGCAAGGCGGTGTAGTGGAGGTGGTGCGGGCCCGCCCACATGTAGGTGAAGATCAGGGCCCAGAAGTGCACGATGGACAGGCGGTAGCTGTACACCGGGCGTTCAGCCTGCTTCGGAATGTAGTAATACATCATCCCGAGGAAGCCGGCCGTCAGGAAGAAGCCCACGGCGTTGTGGCCGTACCACCACTGCACCATGGCGTCCTGCACGCCGGAGTAGGCCGAGTAGCTCTTGGTCAGGCTCACCGGGATGGCTGCGCTGTTGACGATGTGCAGCAACGCCACCGCGATGATGAACGCGCCGAAGAACCAGTTGGCCACGTAGATGTGGCGCACTTTGCGTGTGCCCACCGTGCCGAAGAACACCACCGCGAACGCCACCCAGACCACCGCGATCAGCAGGTCGATGGGCCACTCCAGCTCCGCATACTCCTTGCCTGAGGTGATGCCCAGCGGCAGCGAAACGGCCGCCAGCAGGATGACGAGTTGCCAGCCCCAGAAGGTGAACATCGCCAAGGCCGGTGCGAACAGCCGCGTCTGGCCAGTACGCTGCACGACGTGGTACGCGGTGGCAAAGAGCACGCAACCGCCAAAGGCAAAGATCACGGCGTTGGTGTGCAAGGGCCGCAGGCGCCCGTAGCTCAGCCAAGGCACGCCCATGTTGAGCTCGGGCCACGCCAGCTGGGCAGCGATGATCACACCCACGAGCATGCCCACCACACCCCACAGCACGGCCGCCAAGGCGAACCACCGCACGGGCGTGTCGAAGTAGGCGGTGGTCCCGCCTCGCTGTTCAGACCCCATCAGGAACCTCCTGCCCTCTTGTCGAGATGCCACCTCGTATGGCCGAGCGGGTTCTCGGTCCCGCCCGGTGCCCGTGCCGTTTCAGGGCACTGCAACCCTCTGTTTCTCTGTCTGTGAAGATTGTTCCGGTCCGGGCCCGCACGAGTCTTGACCTTCATCAAGCGTCTCTGGGTCTTCCACGATAAGGCGCTGCCCCTCACGCTCCAGGTCATCAAACTGCCCGCTGTGCACCGCCCACCCGAACACCGCCACGATCGCCAGCACCAGCACGGCAGACAAAGGGATCAGCAGATAGAGGATCTCCATGCAGCAAGCATCAGGGCTGGAGCTCGCGCGAACCTGACAGGTCCAAGAAGGCAGCGCGCTGGGCGTTGGCCATCACCAGCAGCGAACTGGCTGCCATCCCCAAGCCGGCTGCCCAGGGCGGCAGCCACCCGCCCAGGGCCAGTGGGATGCAGGTGGCGTTGTAAGCCACCGCCCACAGCAGGTTCTGTCGGACGATCCGCAGGGTCCGCGTTGCCGTGGCCTGCAGATCGGCCAGCGCGTCCAGTCGCCCCGACATGATCACGGCGTCAGCACCCTCCTGGCCGGCTAGGGCCCCATGGCCCATGGCCACCGATACATGGGCGGCGGCCCCTACGGGCGCGTCGTTCAAGCCGTCACCCACCAAGGCGCTGGGGCGCCCTTGCGCCTGGGCCTGTCGCAGCGTGCGCAGCTTGTCTTCGGGTGTCAACCCTCCAAGGCACTCATCGAGTGCCAGGCGCTGGGCCAGCACCTGCGCACGCTGAGGCGCGTCGCCCGACAGCAGCGTCAGTCGAAGACCTGCTTGCTTCAAGGCCTTGACCGCGACATCGGCGCCGGGCCTGAGGAACTCCTCAAATGCGAAGGCGGCCACGGGCAGCCCGTCGCAGGCGAGCACCGCCGCATGGCCGTCTTGCGTGCGATGAGCCCCTGCCGCAGCCCAGGCAGGCGAACCCAGGCGCCAGCGGCGGCCGGCGTTGTCCAGTGCCGTGAGGCCTGCCCCTGGAATCTCGGCCACATCGGTCCATGCCGTGGAAGTCGCCTTGAAGACCTTTTCACCCGACACGCCCTCTTGGCGCGCCGTGCGGACGTCGCTGCGCCCGTGGGCCTCGACCAAGGCTTTGGACACCGGGTGCGACGACCACGCCGCCAGCGAGGCGGCATGCTCCAAGGCAGCCGTGGTCGATACGCAAAGACTCGGGTTCAGCAGGCCCATGCGCTCCAGCTTGAGGCGGTCCTCTGTCAAGGTGCCGGTCTTGTCCAGAAACACCTGCCGCACCTGCGTCAGGGCTTCCAGCGCGTCCAGGCGCCGCAGCAGCACCCCACGCCGAGCCAGCCCACCGGCAGCGGCCACCAGGGTGGCCGGGGTGGCGAGCGACAACGCACATGGGCAGGTCACGATCATGACCGACACCACCACCCACAAGGCCCGGGCAGGCTCGATGAACCACCAGGCGACACCGGCCAAGGTGGCCAGCACCAGCACCGCCCAAAGAAAGGGGCCCGCCCACCGGTCGGCCAGACGCACCGATGACGGGCGCGTGGACAGGGCCTCCCGCATGAGGGCCACGATCGCCTCATGCCGGGTGTCAGGCCCCAGGTGCTGCACCAGCATCTCAAAGGGCGCGCCCAGGTTGCGGCTGCCTGCCCACAAGGTTTGCCCCTGCTGTCGCGCCACGGCGGCAGACTCTCCCGTGATGAAGGCCTCCGACACGTCAGCCCCCACCCCCAGCAGCGGGCCATCCACCGGCACCACTCCACCAGCGGGCACCCGCACACGGTCACCGGCACGCAGGCGGTGCACGCTCAGTTCCTCTACCCTGCCGTCGTCGAGCACCCGCAGAGCCTGCGCGGGCATGGTGCCCAGTGCGGCCTCGAGTCGCTCGGCGGCGCGGTGCCGGGTCTGGATTTCCAGGAACCGCCCAAGCCAGAGAAAGGCCAGGAACATGGTCAGCGAGTCGAAATAGACCTCATAACCCAGAGGCCCGGCGGGGTCGAACGTCGCTGCGGTGCTGGCCACGAAGGTCACGACCAAGCCCACGGCCACGGGCACGTCCATGCCCATGCGGCGCGCGCGCAGGGCCTGCCACGCGCCCTGGAGATAAGGCATGCCGGCAAACCACAACACCGGCACCGACAGAATCCAGCTGCCCCAGCTCAGCAGTTGACGCAGGTCGGGGCTCAACTCGCCCGGCGCGGCCACGTAGGAGGGCGTGGCCATCATCATGACCTGCATCGCCAGGAAGCCGGCGACGAAGAGGCGCCACAAGGCCTGTCGGTGCTCCTGACGTCGCAGGTCCCGAGCGGCGAGCGCGATGTCTGGCGCCGCCTCGTAGCCGGCGCGGCGAATCGCCTCGATCACCGCAGACGGGCGCGTGACGAGCGGATTCCATCGCACCACGGCGCGTTGCGCGCTGGCGTTGACCCGGACGTCCTCCACACCGGCCAGCGCTGCCACGGCCTGATCAATGAGGCCGGCACAGGCGGCGCAGTGCATGCCCGACAACTGAAACGAAGAGACTCCCTGCCGTACGCCCGAGGTGTCGGTGGTCCATCGCGTGAAGCGCGCCATCTCTTGGGGCTCGTCCACGGGCAGACCTCCCATGGCCCGGCCACCGCTTCGCTGCGCAGCTTCCAGCGCGTCAGCCTGTGTCAGCGACCGCACAAAGGCACTGGAGGGGTTCAAGTTAGGGGCAGAAGGCTGGGCAGAGCCGGCGGCGGATGTCGCGCGGGGCGGTTCCATAATGTTGCCCAAGAACTCTCCTGCACCCCATGACCTGCGTCAAGCCCACCCGGGCGCTTTCCGCTGCACTGCACCCCAACCCCTTCAGGGACGCCCGTCGAAGGCTTGGGGCGGCGTTCGCTGCTCTGCTGGCGGCCCTGGTCTGGATGCCGGTGCAGTCGTTGCAGGCTCAAAGCATGCCCCAGCCCAAGCTGCCCACCGTAGCGCTGCAGGCCGGCATGCACAACATCGTGGCCGAGCTCGCGCGCACGCCTCAGCAGCAGCAGACGGGCATGATGATGCGCACCGAGATGGCGGTGCACGAGGGCAT
>CAYSOD010000152.1:0-8288 GCA_964432385.1 uncultured Rubrivivax sp. | reverse complement strand
GCTCGCCTCGGCCCATCTGCTGGCCGCTGCCGGCGGCGGCGGCCTGCTGGAGGTGGACGCCAACCCCAACCCGGTGCGCACAGCCACCTGCGGGCCAGTGGCACAAGTGGTGGACGGCCTCGTGCGCCTGAGCGAGCGGCCGGGCCTGGGGAACGAGCCCGACCTCACCGCCCTCAGCGGCCTCCTCGTGCCGCACTGAGCCCCCTCAAGAAGCAGCGCCGTCGAACTGATCCGCACCCCCATGAGAACCATCTTTGTCCTCTTCGACTCCCTGGTGCGCAATGCACTGGAATGCTACGGCGGCCACGATGTTGAAACGCCCCATTTCAAGCGCTTTGCAGAGCGCAGCATCACCTTTGACAACCACTACACCGGCAGCCTGCCGTGCATGCCGGCCCGACGCGACCTGCACACCGGCCGGCTGAACTTCCTGCACCGCAGTTGGGGGCCGCTGGAGCCCTTTGACCGCTCTTTCTCTGAAGCGCTGCAGGCCGCGGGCGTTTACACGCACCTGGTGTCCGACCACTACCACTACTGGGAAGACGGCGGCGCGACCTATCACAACCGCTACTCGTCCTGGGAATTCATCCGCGGGCAGGAGTGGGACAAGTGGAAGGCCATGGTGCAGCCCCCGCTGGAGCGCTGGCGCGCGATGTACCACCCAATGCAGCACCCCATGGGCGGCATGACGCAGCGCGCAGACGGCCGGCTGCAGGCCATGGTCAACCGCTCGTTCATGCAGGCCGAGGAGGACTACTGCTGCCCGCGCACCTTCGCCGCAGGCTTCGAGTTCCTGGACCACAACCGCGACGCCGACAACTGGCTGCTGCACCTGGAATGCTTCGACCCGCATGAGCCCTTCCATGCGCCTGCGCGCTTTCGCGAGCGCTACCCCACGGGCTACACCGGGCCCATCCTGGACTGGCCGCGCTACCAGCGCAACCAGGAAACTGCCGAGGAAGTGGCCGAACTGCGGGCGAACTACGCCGCGCTGCTGTCGATGTGTGACCACCACTTCGGCCGACTGCTGGACTACCTGGACCAGCACGACATGTGGAAGGACACCGCCGTGGTGCTCAGCACCGACCACGGCTTCCTGCTGGCCGAGCACGACTGGTGGGGCAAGAACCGAATGCCCTTCTTCAACGAGATCGCGCACATCCCGCTGCTCATCCACCACCCGGCCTTTGGGCACTGCGCCGGCCAGCGGCGCCAGGCCCTGACCCAAACCACCGACCTCATGCCCACGCTGCTGGCGCTGCATGGGGTGGCCGCGCCCGCCAGCGTGGAAGGCCACAACCTGCTGCCGCTGCTCGAACAGGACCATGCCGTGCGCGAGGCGGCGCTGTACGGCATGTTCGGCGCCGGCACCAACATCACCGACGGGCGCTACACCTACTTCCGCTACCCCGAGGACATGACGCAGCAGATGCTGTACGAGTACACGCTGATGCCCATGCACCTGAAGAACCTCTTTCATGTGGATGAGTTGCGCGGCGCGCAGCTGAGTCCGCCCATGGGCTTCACGCAGGGCGTGCCGCTGCTGAAGGTACCGGCACGGCGCAACGCCAAGGGCCAGCCCACGGGGCACCAGGGCCAGGGCGGTGGCTACGAGGACACGACCACGGTGCTCTTCGATCTGCAGCACGACCCCGAGCAGCTCAAGCCCTTTCGCGACGGCGCCATTGAAGAGCGGCTGCTGGAGCAGATGGCGCAACTGATGCGCGCCAACGAAGCACCTCCCGAGGCTTTCACGCGCCTGGACTTACGGCCATGACACCCTGCCGCCGTGAGCCCTGAGACCCTGACGCCCCTGGATCTGAGACCTTGCCCACAGACCTCGCCTCTACCCACGACATCCCACGGAGACCGTCATGAACCAACCCGGCCAGAAGAAGGCTCCCGTTCCCCACCCGCGGCGTCATGCCTTGCAGCGCCTGGCGGCCCTGGCCACAGGTAGCGCGGCAGCCCTGGTGGGCCTGCCCGCCAGCGCCCAAGCCTATCCCGCACGGCCCCTGCGCATCGTGGTGCCCTGGCCAGCCGGTGGGCTGGTGGACGTGGCCGCTCGGCAACTTGGCACACGCCTGCAGGCCGCGCTGGGCCAGCCTGTGGTGGTCGAGAACCGCGTGGGCGCAGGAGGTTCTATCGGCGCAGACCTGGTAGCCAAGGCGCCCGCCGACGGCCACACCCTGCTGTTCAGCACCAGCGCGCTGACGATCAATGTCGCCATGCAGACCAAGCTGCCCTTCGACTTGCTGCGTGATTTCGAGCCCGTGTGCCTGCTGGCCCATGCGCCTTCGGTGCTGGTGGTGGGCCCGTCCTTCAACCCTGCCTCGGTGCAGGAGTTGGTGGCCATGGCGCGCGCCCGTCCGGGCCAGCTCAGCTACGGCTCGGCCGGCGTGGGTTCACCCGCGCACTTCGCCGGCGAACTGCTGAAGTCACTGCAAAAGCTGTTCATCGTGCACATCCCCTACACAGGCGCACCCGCCGCCATGAACGACCAGCTGGCCGGGCGGCTGGACTTCCAGTTCGCCAACGCCGCGGTGGCCTTGCCCCAGGTGCGCGCTGGCAAGGTACGCGCGCTGGCCGTCACCGGCGCACAGCGCTTTGCCGCCCTGCCCCAGGTGCCCACCATGGTGGAAGCTGGCGTGGCCAACTTCGAGGCCGACCAGTGGTTGGGCCTGCTGGCCCCTCGCGGCCTGCCGAGTGCCGTGCAGTCGCGCCTGTCAGCAGAGTGCCAAAAGGCGCTGGCCCAGGACGATCTGCGCGCTGCGCTGCTGCAGGCCGGCATGACCGCCGCGGCCGCCGGGACGCCCGCCGGCTTCGACGCCGCCCTCAAGGCCGAGTTGGCGAAGTGGACGTCGGTGGTGAAGGCGGCCAACATCAAGCCCGAGTGAGGAATTGACCTTGACTTCGAACGCCACCGCCCAGACCTCCGGGATCCACAAGGCTCCCAACATCCTGCTGGTCATGGCCGATCAGCTGGCCGCACCTGCGCTGCCGGCTTACGGTCATCGCCAGGTGCTGGCGCCGCACCTGGACGCGCTGGCACGTGAGGCGGTGGTCTTCGACAGCGCCTACTGCAACTTCCCCATCTGTGCGCCGTCGCGCTTTTCCATGCTCAGCGGCCGGCTGCCGCACGCCATCGAGGCCTACGACAACGCCAGCGAATTCCCGGCGGCCACGCCGACCATGGCGCACTACCTGCGCCACGCGGGCTACCGCACCATCCTGTGCGGCAAGATGCACTTCATCGGCCCGGATCAGCTGCACGGCTATGAAGAGCGGCTGACCACCGACATCTACCCCGCCGACTTTGCCTGGACGCCCGACTGGACCAAAGGCCCTGCGCACCGCCCCACGGGCGTGAGCATGCGGCCCGTGGTGGAGTCCGGCCCCTGCATCCGCAGCATGCAGATCGACTACGACGACGAGGTGGAGTACCGCGCTGTGCAGCGCCTGCACGATCTGGCCCGCGCACCAGAGCAGCAGCCCTTCTTCATGACGGTGTCGTTCACGCACCCGCACCCGCCCTTCGTGGCACCGCAGCGCCACTGGGACCTGTACCCGCACGAGGCGATCGAGCCGCCGCGCGTGGCGGAAATCGCCTACGAGGACCTGGACGAGCACAGCCGCTGGCTGTACGTGGCTCATGCTCAGGACCAGTACACGGTGACGCCCGAGCATGTGCGTAACGCGCGGCACGCCTACTTCGCCATGATCAGCTACGTCGACGAGAAGATCGGCAGCGTGCTGCGTACTTTGAAGGAGACGGGCCTGGCCGACGACACCGTGGTGGTGTTTGCGGGGGATCACGGCGAGATGCTGGGCGAGCGCGGCATGTGGTTCAAGCAGTGCTTCTTCGAGTGGTCGGCGCGGGTACCGCTGATGGTGTCGATGCCGCAGCGCTTCCAGCCCGCGCGCGTGGCCGCGCACGTGTCGCTGGTGGACCTGCTGCCCACCTTCCTGGACCTGGCAGCTCAGGCGCGGCGCGTCGAGCCCGTGGACCCGCTGGACGGCCACACCCTTCTGCCGCTGATGACGGGTGAGGATCGGGGCGCCCAGCGCACCGTGATCTCGGAGTACAGCTCCGAGGGTGTGTGCGCGGCCTCGCGCATGGTGCGGCAGGGGCGCCACAAGTACATCTTCACCCGCGGCCTGCCGCCTCTGTTGTTCGATCTGGAAACCGACCCCGACGAACTGGACAACCTCGCCGGTCGGCCCGAGTGGGCTGAGGTGGAAGCGGCACTGCACCAGCGCCTGGTGCAAGACTGGGAGCCCGACAGCGTGCACGAGCGCATCCTGGCCAGCCAGCGCAGGCGACTCTTTCTGGCCGAGGTGGCGGGCAGCTCGAGCCTTTACCCCAACTGGGCCTACCAGCCCTTCACCGACGAGTCCAAGCGCTTCATCCGCGGCTCGGGCTCGGCGGGGCCCACCAGCGTCAAAGCGCGGGCACGCTTCCCCTACGTGGAACCCGTGAAGCCGGACCGCTGAAGCAGGCTGCCAGCCTGAACGACACCTGCACCGCTCGCGCCGGACAACGCCCCCGTGCCCTCAGGGCATGACCTTCACGTCCTTGATGAACTCGGCTGTGAAGGCCTTGCGGAAGTCCACCTTGGCCGGGTCGAGCAGCTTCATCGCCACCATCATGTCGTGCGTCTTCTTCAGACGCTCTTCGGTGATGATGCCGATGCCCAGGCGGGCGGCGTCACCACCGCCCACCAGGCCGTGCTGGTTCATCAGGCGGATACCCACGGCAATCTCGTCATCGGTCATCGCCGGGTTTTCTTTCTTGATCATCGCGTTGGCCGCCGTCGGGTCCCCCTTGAGGTAGCTCTTCCAGCCCTCCATGGAGGCGCGCACAAACGCCGCCACGGCCTTGGGGCGCTCCTGGAGTGTTTTGTTCATGCACACAATGGTGCAGGCATAAGGTGGCCAACCGTGGTCGGCCAGCATCAGCGCCGTGGGCTTGAAGCCCGCCTTCTTCTCGATGGCGTAGGGCTCGCTGGACAGGTAGCCCTGCTGCACCGTGTTCTTGTCAACCAGGAAAGGCTGGATGTTGAAGGTGTAGGGTCGGGCCTGTGACTCCTGCAGGTTGTAGGTGCTGCGCAGCCAGGGCCAGTAGTTGGTGCGGGCGTCACCCGAGATCAGGATGGTCTTGCCTTTGAGGTCTTCCATCTTCTTGAAGACCTCGGGGTGACCGATCATGACCTGCGGGTCCTTCTGAAAGACCGCCGCCACGGTGACCGCGTCCACCCCCTGCTCGCGCACCTTCATGGTCTGCACGTCGAAGCCCAGGTAGCAGTCGGCCTGGCCGGCGGCCAGGATCTGCATGCCGTTGACCTGTGGACCGCCCATCTTGATGGTCACGTCCAGACCCGCTTTCTTGTACAGGCCCTGCGCGATGGCCTGGTAGAAGCCGCCGTGCTCGGCGATGGCGTACCAGTTGGTGAGGAAGGTGAACTTTTCCTGGGCCTGGGCTGTGGTGGTGGTGGCCGCACCGGCAAGAAGCGCCAGGGCGCTCAAGCCCTTGGCCAGGGTGGTTCTGCGAAGTTTCAGCATGCGCATGCTCCGAAAATCAAAGTTCAAGAATGTTCAGCTCTTGGGCGCTGACAGCCCACCCTTGGTGAGCCGAAAGAGCAGCCAGGCCCAGAACGCACCGCCAGCCACCTTGGCCACGAACTGCGCCAGCACAATCGTTGGCATCAGCGCCCCAAAAGCGATGGTGGGGAACAACAGCGAGTCCACGGCGGCCCCGGCCACGTTGGACCCGTTGGCGCGGCGAAGCCAACTGCCCTTCAGGCGCAGGAAGGTGGCCCAGTCCACCAGGGCGGCCGCCGTGAAAGCCACGGCGGAGGCCACGGCGATCTTGCCGGCCGAGGGGTCCAGCACGAAAGTGAGCACCCCCGTGAACGCAATCAGGGCACCCATCTGCCAGACCTTCAGCCGCACATGCAGCCAGTCACGCAGCGCCAGGTCCAGGCCGATCAGCACGAAGGCGTTGATGGCCGTGACCTCGGGACCGAAAGCAGCCACGGACAAGTTGGCCAGGGTCATGGCCACGGCGTAAATGACAAGAGCAAGAGGCAGGTTCATGGTGTGGGATTGTCGCGGCGAGCCTGCCAGCCAGCGGGCATGGGCTCTTTCAGGCCAGGCCGTGGCGCAGGAGCAGCGGGTCGGCCACCCCCGCCTGCGCAAAGCCCTTGGCGCGCAGCAGGCAGGCGTCGCATGCGCCGCAGGGGCGGCCATCGTCGGCCGGGTCATAGCAACTGCTGGTCAGCGCGTAGTCCACGCCCAGCGCGAGCCCTTCCTGGATGATCCGCGCCTTGTGCCAGTGCATCAGCGGGGCGTGGATCTTCAGGCGTTGCGAGCCTTCCACCCCCGCCTTGGTGGCCAGGTTGGCCATGGCCTCGAAGGCGGCGATGTACTCGGGGCGGCAATCCGGGTAGCCAGAGTAGTCGAGCGCGTTGACGCCCAAGAAGATGTCAGTCGCCCCCAGCGTCTCCGCCCAGGCCAGGGCAAAGCTCAGGAACACGGTGTTGCGCGCAGGCACGTAGGTGATGGGTATGCCGTGCGCCATCTCGTCACCCGATCGCCCCTTGGGCACCGCGATGTCGGCTGTCAGCGCCGAGCCACCGAACTCGCGCAGGTCGATGGTGGCCACCACATGGCGCGCTACGCCCAGGTGCGCCACCACCGCCTCGGCTGCGCGCAGTTCCTGCTCGTGCCGCTGCCCGTAGCGAAAGCTCAGCGCATAAGGCGCGAAACCCTGCGCCTTGGCGATGGCCAGCACGGTGGTGGAGTCAAGGCCGCCGCTGAGCAGGATGACGGCTGGTTTGCGGGCGGAGGGCGCGGAATCGGTCATGGGCAAGGCAAGGCAAGGCAAGAAAAAGCCCGCCGCGCGATGGCATTGCGCGGCGGGCGGGAAGGCGGATCAGCCTGAGGGCGGAAGGAGCCCCCAGGCGGGGTTCAGTCCGCCTGCTTGCGCAGGAAGGCGGGGATCTCGATCTCGTCCATGCCGCTGCTGGCCAGGGTCTCCACCTTCGTTCGGGCGCTGCGCCACACGCTGGGCGTGCCCAGGGCGGCATAGTCGGCCTGCGGGGTCTGGGTGGTCTGACCAGCCACAGGCGCCGCGGCCATGGCTTGGCCCAGGATGGGGATGTTGTCGGTACCCGTGCGCAGCATAGGTTGCACGGCCACGGGGGTCTGCACCACGGTCAGCGGGGCCTGCTGGCGGCGGGTGGCGCCCGACAAGCCGGTGGCGATCACCGTCACACGCAGCTGGTCACCCAGGCTCTCGTCGTAGGCGGCGCCGAAGATCACATGGGCATCATCAGCAGCGTACATGCGGATGGTGTTCATGGCGGTGCGCGACTCGCTGAGCTTGAAGCTCGAGCGCGAGGCGGCGATCAGCACCAGCACGCCGCGCGCCCCGGACAGGTCGATACCCTCCAACAAGGGGCAGGCCACGGCCTGCTCGGCGGCCTTGCGGGCGCGGTCGGGGCCCGTGGCGATCGCCGTGCCCATCATGGCCTTGCCCGGCTCGCTCATCACCGTCTTGACGTCCTCGAAGTCCACGTTGACGAAGGCGTCCATGTGGATGATGTCGCTGATGCCACCCACGGCGTTCTTCAGCACGTCGTTGGCGTGGGCGAAGGCGGCCTCCTGGGTGACGTCGTCGCCCATGACCTCCAGCAGCTTCTCGTTGAGCACGACGATCAGCGAGTCCACGTTGGCTTCCAGCTCCGCCACGCCCTGCTCGGCCTGCTTGGCGCGGCGCCCACCCTCGAACTCGAAGGGCTTGGTCACCACACCCACCGTCAGGATGCCCATCTCACGGGCCACCCGGGCGATGACAGGCGCCGCCCCGGTGCCGGTGCCGCCGCCCATGCCCGCGGTGATGAAGAGCATATGAGCGCCTTCCAGGGCGCCGCGGATGGTCTCGAGGGCGGCCTCGGCTGCCACACGACCAGCTTCAGGCTTGGCGCCTGCGCCCAGGCCCGTGCTGCCCAGCTGAACCAGCGTGCCGGCACTGCTGCGGTTCAGGGCTTGCGCGTCGGTGTTGGCGACGATGAAGTCCACCCCCTGCACGCCCTGGGAGATCATGTGCTGCACGGCGTTGCCACCGCCGCCGCCGACACCGATCACCTTGATCTGCGTGCCTTGGTCGAATTCCTCGATCATCTCGATGGGCATGTGAGCCTCCTGATGGTTGCAGTTGCCGTCGTTGAAAAGCTGGGGTCTCTTGCCTTCACCGAACCCCTCCTTGAAACCTAGAAATTCCCCAG
>CAYSOD010000151.1:0-8316 GCA_964432385.1 uncultured Rubrivivax sp. | reverse complement strand
TTGTCCACCGAAGCGCGCAACTGGGCGCCGAAGTGCACATTGGCGATTTTGTGGAAGTGAAAAATTCCGCCTTGGCCAAAGGTGCCAAAGCCAATCACTTGGCCTACTTGGGCGATGCCACCGTGGGCGAGCGCGTCAACTACGGCGCGGGCAGCATCACCGCGAACTACGACGGCGCGAACAAGCACCGCACCGTGATCGAGGCCGACGCCCACATCGGCAGCAACTGCGTGCTGGTGGCGCCCGTCACCATCGGGGCCGGTGCCACCATCGGCGGCGGCTCCACCATCGCCAAGAACGCCCCGGCGGGGCAACTCACCGTGGTGCGCGCCAAACAGGTCACCGTGCCGGGTTGGCAGCGGCCGAAGAAGGCGCCCAAGGGCTGAGCCCTTCCATGGTCGTCATGGCCAGGCACAGGTCGTCCCAGGCCTTGGCCTTGTCCAGCAGGTTGCGCAGCAGATAGGCGGGGTGGTAGGTGACGATCAGTGGCACACCCTGGTAGCGATGCACGCGGCCACGCAGGCGGCCGATAGGCTCGTCGGTGCGCAGCAGCGCTTGCACGGCAAACCGGCCCATCGCGAGGATGACCCGTGGCTGCACCAGCTCGATCTGCCGCACCAGAAAGGGCTCGCAGCGGGCGAGCTCGGCCGGCTCGGGGTTGCGGTTGCCCGGCGGGCGGCACTTCAGCGTATTGGCGATGTAGACCTGCCGGTCCGGCGTCAAGGCCGGGGCACCCTCAGCGGCCGTCTCGGCGCGCGTGAGGCCCAGGGCGGCCAGCATCTGGTCGAGCAAGCGCCCTGCGGGGCCGACGAAAGGTTCACCGCGCAGGTCTTCCTGCTCGCCGGGGGCCTCGCCCACCACCATCCAGTGCGCACGCAGGTGCCCTACGCCAAAGACCGTCTGGCGCCGCTTCTCGCTCAGGCCGCAAGCCCGGCAAGCCGCCACGGCCTCGCGCAGCGCCGGCCAGTCCGAGGCGCTGACGTCCGTGGCAGCCTCCCGCACTGCGGGCGGATCTGAAGACCGCCCCTGCGTCAGCCTTGGGGTGGCGGCTTTGACGGGCATGGCAGGCAAAGGCTGCGCGGGCACCACCGCAGGCAACTCTGCCAGTGTTGGCATCTCCAGGACGGGCGGCAAGTCTTGGGGCAAAGAGTGCACCCCCTCCGTCAACACCGGTTCCGGCTGTGGCGCTGCCTCGGCACGCGACAGCGGCTGCCAGAACGGCACGCCCATCTCGCGCAACATCGCGAGCTGCCGCTCATCCAGGGGCATGACCGTTCTCCACCGTCAGGTCCAGCTTCATCACGACGGCGTCCTCCCGCTTGAGTCCGCCACTGGGGTAGTAGCCGCGGCGCACCCCTTGCTCCACGAAGCCGCGCGCCCCGTAGAGGTAGCGCGCCCGCGCGTTGCTGGCCCGCACCTCCAGCCAGATGGTGGCCAGGCCTCGATGCCGGGCCTGCTCTTCAAGGCGGTTGAGCAAGACCCGGCCCAGACCGCAACGCTGGAAGTCCGGCACCACGGTGATGTTCAGCAGGTGCAGTTCCTCCACGCCCGGCATGGCCACGTAATAGCCCAGCAGCACCTCATCCGCAGACTCCATCAGCTCGGCCACATAGCCGGCTTTAAGCGAGTCCTGAAAATTGCCCCGAGACCATGGGAAGCTGTAGGCGCGCACCTCCACTTCCATGACGCGGTCCAGCTCCTCCACCTGCATCGCTCGAAAGTGGCGTGGCCCCTGGGCCACAACAGGCAGGGGGCTCACGAGGTGGCTTTCAGGGCCTGACGCTCGGCCGTGGTCAAAGCCACCTTGTCCCGCAGGTACACGGGAAGCGCCCGCTCTGCCGCCACTGCGCGGCCTTCGCGCCAGGCCAGATCCGCCAGGCGCAGCAAGGCGGCGGCACGGTCCT
Organism: uncultured Rubrivivax sp.; assembly: GCA_964432385.1. Classification (GTDB taxonomy): domain Bacteria; phylum Pseudomonadota; class Gammaproteobacteria; order Burkholderiales; family Burkholderiaceae_C; genus Rubrivivax. Next base: position 6,412 of record CAYSOD010000151.1, on the reverse strand, counting down.
CACAGGTCAGGTGAAGGGGCGCCTTGACTGGGCTGGAGTCATCGGCTTGCGCGGCCTGCCCGGTCACGCTCACCGGGCCGTGAGCACGGGGGCTCAAGGCCTGCTGCAGATCCTTCAACAAGGGCAGCCCGTTGCCCGCCCAGACCAGGCCATCTGCGGCCTGGGCAAGCCCGCCGCCCGCCACACGGTCACTGGCCCACCAGGCTTGCGGATCCCACAGACCCGGGGCCTGCTGCGTGTGCCAGGCGCCACCCGCCCAGCGGTAACGAGCGGCGTACAACTCACCCATGCGCGCATCCATGGCCACCGCCACGTCCAGCGCCTTGGGCCACCCACTGCAAGCCCGCGCGTCCTCGGCCACGATCAACAGGCTGTCGATGGGCAGCACAGGCTTGTCGGCGCCGAAGGCCAGCCCCTGTGCCACCGAGCAGGCCGTGCGCAGACCGGTGAACGCACCCGGACCACAGCCGAAGGCGATGGCGTCCAGGTCAGCCAGACTGAGCCCGGCCTCGTCCAGCAGGCGCTGCACCATGGGCAGCAGGGCGGCTGAGGCCTGCGCGCCGCCCTCGCCATTCCAGGCCCGTCGCCCGTTCGCCCACTGCAGGGCCACCGCCAGGGCCTCGGTGGAGGTGTCGAACGCCAGCAGCACGGGGCTCATTCGGGCGAGTGTAGCCATGCGATCATCGCCAGCATGGGCATCAGAAAGCGCTTCTGCCGGCAGTGGCCGTGGCCTGTCCAGTGGACCGGGATCCTCACCGCCTTGACCCTCGCGGCCCTGACCCTCACGGTCGGCGCACCCGCCCACGGCAACGAACTCCCGCCCGAGGTGCGCAGTGCCCTGCAACGCGCCCGCGTGCCTGAGGCAGCGTTGTCGGTGGTGGTGCAGGAGGCGGGCAGCGGCCAGACCGTGCTGAGCCACCAGGCGCGCCAGGCGGTGAACCCCGCGTCCCTGGTGAAGTTGGTCACCACTTACGCCGCATTGGACCTGCTGGGCCCCGCCTGGACCTGGAGCACAGCGGTTGGTTGGTCTGGGGCGCCGCGTGATGGGGTGCTCGAAGGCGACCTGTTCATCAAGGGCAGCGGTGACCCCAAGCTGGTGCCCGAGCGCTTGTGGCAGGGCCTGCGGCGGTTGCAGCAGGCCGGCGTGCGCGAGATCCGCGGCGACATCGTGCTCGACCGCAGCGCCTTCGCCCCCGCAGAAGGTTCGCCGGCCGACTTCGACGGCGAGGTCTTCCGGGCCTACAACGTGCAGCCCGATGCATTGCTCATCAACTTCCACGCCCTGACCTGGACCGTCACGCCGGATGCCGCCCGTGGCGTGGCGCGCATCGTGGCCGAGACGGACGCACTGGGCACACCCCCGCGCAACGTGCCGCTGGCCAACGGCCCCTGCGAAGACTGGCGCGGTGGCCTCAGGCCCGTGGTGGCCGACGGCGCCGTGCGCTTCACCGGCAGCTACCCGGCGGCCTGCGGCGAGCAGACCTGGCCCATGGCCGACCCCGACCCCGCGGGACACGGCGCGCGGCTGATCGCCTCGCAATGGAAGGACCTGGGCGGCACGCTCACCGGACGCGTGCGTGACGGCCGCTGGCCCGCCGGCTTGCGAGCGCAACAGGAATGGCGCTCGCTGCCCCTGGCCGACGTGGTGCGCGACATCAACAAGTTCAGCAACAACGTGATGGCGCAACAGCTGTTCCTCACGCTGGCGGCCCAGCGCCTGCCCGGGCAGCCGGCCACCCCTGAGGCCGCCCGCGAAACCCTGCGCCGCTGGGTGGCCGAGCGCATCGGCGAAGGAGCGGCGGGCGAGCTGGTGCTGGACAACGGCTCGGGCCTGTCGCGGCACACCCGGCTGACGGCGCAGTGGCTCACGCACCTGCTGCAGCACGCCTGGTCCAGCCCGGTGATGGCCGAGCTGATGTCATCGTTGCCAATCAACGGCCTGGACGGCACGATGCGCCGTTCGCGAGCCCCGGCCGGCCGCGCCCACCTCAAGACTGGCTCGCTGCGCGACGTGGCCGGCATCGCCGGCTACGTGCTGGATGACAGCGGCCGGCGCCGCGTGCTGGTGGCCATCATTCAGCACCCGAACGCCAACGCCGCCAGGCCCGCACTCGACGCCCTGGTGCAGTGGGCGCTGAAGGCGCCGCAACCATCCACCGGACGTTGAGGGCGACGCTGGCGAGGCTGGACCGCGTTGACACCCAGGCAGCAGGCGCTGTCGGCCGAACCGATCAGAACGGGTTCAAGCGCGCGCGGGCCTGCGCCAGAGCGCCGAGTTGTCTGTGGCCACCTGAGGCCAGCCAGGTGGTGTCGGCCCAGAGCCAACCATCGGCCGTGGCGCCGGTGGTCAAGGTGGCTGTGGTGCAGGCGGGTGGCGCCACCGCACAGGCCGCGGTGGACGCATTGGTCAACGAGTAGGCTGCGGGCAACCTCGCAGCAGTCTGGGACAGCTCATCGCCCAGCACCAGACCGACAAAGCGTCCATCGTTGAGGATGTTCACGCGAATGCGGCCGTTCAAGGCAGCCGTGAGTTCCTTGAGAAAGGCTGCGCCATCGGTGCCCTGCGCGATGCCCCATGGCGACAGGCCCATGTCCGGGATGGTGGCCACGATCACCTTGGCGCCCAGGTCCACCATGGCGTTGACCTGGCGCGCCACCTCCACCCCCCGCTCTCGGGCCGCCGCGAGCAAGGCATCCTTGGACGGGGCCGAAGGGGCCAGCGACTGCTGGTACAGATCGCGGATGTCGTTGATGCCGATCATCACCGTGACCAGGTCCTTGCTGGCAAAACCGCCAGCGGCCACTTGCGCCTGCACCTGAGCCTTGAGGTCGGCCACACGCGCGCCGGCCTTGGCGCGGGCGATCGCCTTCTGCTCACCCGTACCCACCGGACACTCCGCAAAGCCAAAGGAATAGCTGCTGGCCACCACCTGCGTCCAGATGGGCAGTGCGTTGCAATCGGGCGTGACGCCGTCGGCGGCAAAGCCATTGACTGCGTACTTCCTGCCGTCGGCGGTGAAAGCACTGGCCTCGTCCCCAAAGGTGATCAGACGCAGGGGGACGAAGGCCTCGACCTGGGAGGTGCCCCCACCGCAAGAGGCCAGGCCCAAGGCCAAGGTGCAGGTGGCGGCGACCGCGCCCAGGACGCGGCGCACGGCGGGCAGAGGGGCAAGGCGGGGCAGGAGGCTCATTGCAGTGGAATCCGGATCGGCATCAGCGGGTGGCGGCACGCAACAGACGGTCTCGCACACCGTCCCATTCTGGCCCTTCGGGCGGCGCCTGCACCCAGATCTGGCGCACCCCCTGGGCATCGAGCAGGCGCAGCACCGCAAACAGTTCATGCGCCGCCTCGGCGGGTTCTGCGGGCATGGCCCGGTGGAGGACGCCCGGTACCTTGGGCAGCGCGGTGCGCGAATATACGCCGACACCTGCGGTCTCGTGCGGCGGACGACCCCGCGCCTCGGCGGCCAGGGCCACCATCTGCTGCTGCAGCGCCTCGGCGCTCATCAAGCTCACCAGGGCGTCGGGGGCGTAGTGCGAGGCCAGCGTGCCGGACGCTTTGGGCGAGGCCGCATCTCGCTCCACGATCGGCACGCCGAGCGCCTGCCTGAGCACCGTCTCGATCGCAGCGCGCGGCGTGGTGCCGGGGCGCAGCAGGGCGGGGTGGGCTCTTGTGCAGTCCACGATCGTCGACTCGATGCCCTCGCGGCAGGCGCCGCCGTCCAGCACGGCCAGGTCCGGGCCGAATTCGTCCACCACATGCGCCGCCGTCGTCGGGCTGACCCGACCGAAGCGGTTGGCGCTAGGACCGGCCACGCCCGGAACCCCAAGGGTTCGGGCGCGCGCCAGCAGGTTCTGGGCCATGGGATGGTCCGGGCAGCGCAGGCCGATGGTGGCCTGACCGCCAGCCGCCGCTGTGCCCACACCCGGCCGACGCGGCACGATCAAGGTCATCGGGCCGGGCCAGAAGTGCTGCGCGAGCACCTGCGCGGAGCGTGGCCAGCTGCCGGCAAAGGCCTGCGCCGCCGCCGCGTCGGTCACGTGCACGATCAACGGATGGTCAGCCGGCCGGCCCTTGGCGGCAAAGATCTGCGCTACCGCTGCGTCCTCGTCGGCCCGCGCCCCCAGTCCATAAACCGTTTCGGTGGGAAAGGCCAGCAGCCCGCCATCGGCCAGCACGTGCGCGGCCCGTTCCAGCACATGAGGATCTTGACCGGAAAGCAGCGGCATGGAGGATCAGAAGGCTGGCAGCCCCAGCAGCGCCGCGGCCTGCAACGCCACGGTACGCGCTTGCGCGGCACTAGGGGCCGTCACCGTCAGGTGACCCATCTTTCGCCCGCGCCGCGGCTCGGTCTTGCCGTACAGATGCAGGCGCGTGCCGGGCAGGGCGAGTACGTCGCTCCAGGGCGGCGTCACTGGTGAGGCATCGCCCACGCCCCACCACAGGTCGCCCAGAAGATTGAGCATGACCGCCGGCGAGTGCTGGCGCGGCATCACCAGCGGCAGACCAGCCATGGCGCGCACCTGCAGGTCGAACTGCGACAGGTCACACGCATCGATGCTGTAGTGACCCGAGTTGTGCGGCCGGGGGGCCATCTCGTTGGCCAGCAGCGTGCCGTCTTCCAGCAGGAAGAACTCCACGCACAGCACCCCCACGTAGCCGAGTGACTCAGCCACGGCGCCGGCCCGCTGAACCGCCTGTGCGGCCGCGCCAGCGGGCACGTCAAGCGCCGGCACCACCGTCACCGCCAGGATGCCGTCGCGGTGCAGGTTCTGCTGCACCGGCAGATGCACCACCTGGCCGGCGGCATCACGCGCCACCACCACGCTGAGCTCGGCGGCCAGCGCCACGCGCTTTTCCAGCAGGCAGGGCACCTCCTTCAGGCTAGCCCAGGCTGCGGCCAAGTCAGCCTGGCGCGCCACGCGAACCTGCCCCTTGCCGTCATAACCCAGGGTGGAGGTCTTGACGATGGCGGGGAACAGCTCTTCACCGATGCGTGCCAGATCGGCCGCTGCCTCGAGCCGGGCGTAGGGCACGCAGGGCACACCGCAGGCTGTGAAGTGCGCCTTCTCCAGCGCCCGGTGCTGGCAGGTGGCCACGGCCTCGGCCGCGGGCGCCACCGGGAGGTGTGCGGCCAGCCAGCGCAGCGCTTGCGCCGGCACGTTCTCGAACTCGGTGGTCACGGCGTCGCAGGCCTGCGCCATCTCGGCCAGCGCGGCTTCGTCGGTGTAGGGCGCCTTGATGTGCAGGTGCGACACGCGGCCGGCGGGGCTGTCCGGGTCGGGGTCCAGCACCGCGGTGCGAAAACCCAGTGTCTGCGCAGCGTGCACGAACATGCGGCCCAGCTGGCCGCCGCCGAGCACGCCCAGGGTCACAGGCTGGCCATTGGCGCGCACAGCGCAAGGTTGCAGCATCACGGCGTCAAGACCCCCGTGCATGAGGTCATCGATGCCATCCCCACAGAGGACCCTCCGGGCTGGGCGCGGTCGGCCTCATCAAAGCGGCAGCGAAGCCGTCATGGCCGTGGCAGCGGCTGTCTGGTCGGCGCGGAAGGCCGCGAGTTTGGCTCGCAGCGCCGGGTCCTCGGGCGCCAGCATGGCCACAGCAAACAGGGCCGCATTGGCCGCCCCGGCCGGCCCGATGGCAAACGTGGCCACTGGCACGCCCTTGGGCATCTGCACGATGGAATACAGCGAGTCCAATCCGTTCAGCTGCTTGCTGGCCACGGGCACGCCCAGCACGGGCACCGTGGTCTTGGCTGCCAGCATGCCCGGCAGGTGGGCGGCGCCGCCGGCGCCTGCAATGATGGCCCGCACGCCGCGCCCGGCCGCCGTCTCGGCAAATCGGAACATGGCATCCGGCATGCGGTGGGCTGACACCACCTGCACCTCATGCTGGACACCAAAGTCCAGCAATACCGTCACGGCGTGCTGCAGCGTGTCCCAATCACTCGATGAGCCCATCACGACGCTGATAAGCGGCACGCGGGCGGGGGTCTCAACGCTTGTGTTCATGCGGCGATTGTCGCCGCGCTGGTCTTCGCCTTTGGCAGAACGCGGTCTGAACAGTCAGTTCACCACCTGCGCCAGCTCTCCACGTGCGTACTTGGCGGCCACCACTTGCAGGCTCTCGCCAGCAATCTTGCCGGCCTGGCCTTCGCAGCCAAACTCCAGGTAGCGCTGCTTGCACACCGCCTTGGCGGCCTCGCGGGCGGGCTTGAGCCACTCGCGCGCATCGAACTTGTCCGGGTTCTCGGCCATGAACTTGCGCACCGCCCCCGTCATCGCCAGGCGGATGTCGGTATCAATGTTGATCTTGCGCACTCCGTGCTTGATGGCTTCCTGGATCTCGGAGATCGGCACGCCATAGGTCTGCTTCATCTTGCCGCCGTACTGGTTGATGATGTCCAGC
>CAYSOD010000150.1:0-8388 GCA_964432385.1 uncultured Rubrivivax sp. | reverse complement strand
GGCACAGCTCGGTCTGGATGACCTCGATGTCGGCGATCGGGTCCACCTTGCCGGCGACGTGAATGACGTTCTCGTCCTCAAAGCAGCGCACCACGTTGACGATGGCGTCGGTCTCGCGGATGTGGCTTAAGAATTGGTTGCCCAGGCCCTCGCCTTTGCTCGCGCCGGCCACCAGGCCGGCGATGTCCACGAACTCCACGATGGCGGGCACCACGCGCTCGGGCTTGACGATCGCCGCGAGTTGCGCCAGGCGCGGATCGGGCAGCTCCACCACGCCCACATTGGGCTCGATGGTGCAGAAAGGGTAGTTCTCGGCGGCGATGCCGGCCTTGGTCAGGGCGTTGAACAGGGTCGACTTGCCGACGTTGGGCAGGCCGACGATGCCGCATTGGAGGCTCATGGCGGGGGGCTTTCGGAAGTGGGGTCGCGCTTGGCCTGGGCCGGCCTCTGGCGCGAAGGCGGCCCAGGGACGGCGCCGCTTGCAAAGTGCAGGATTCTAGGGAGTCGATTTGGCGCCTGGGCGCCCGGGCCTCCACCCCAGTGCCAGTGCATTGCCCGCCACCGCCAGCACCGCCCCGCACAGCGCCAGCAGGCCGGGGCGGTAGCCTTCCAGCACCACGGACACCAGCAGTGCGATCACGGTGGTGGCCACGCCCACCGTGGAGGCCGGGCCCACGCCGATGCGCTGCTGCAGCAGCAGGTAGCAGCCGAAGGCCACCACCGAGCCGATGGCCGCCAGATACAGCAGCGTGCCCCACCACCAGGCACTGTCGGGCCAGGCCAGGGCCTGCCCACCGCCAAACACGAAGCACCAGGAGACCACCGAGCCGTAGAGCATGCCAAAGCCCAGCACCGGCACGAAGGGCAGGTCCTGCTGATGATTGCGGGCCGAGACCAGATTGCCGACCGATGACAGTACCACTGCCGCCGCAGTGAACAGTGCGCCCCAGGCCGAGCGGGCGTCGGCCGACATCTGCGCGAACTCCGGTGTAAAGATCATGGCCACCCCCGCCACGCCCATGAGGCCGCCCACCACAAAGCGTGTCGTCAGCGGCGTGCCCCACAGCAGGCGGGTGGCCGCCCCCAGCAGCAGCGGCTGGGCGCTGTAGCCCACGGCCACCAAGCCCGAGGGGATGTGCTTCTCCGCGTGGTACACGCAGATGTAGGACACCGAGTACATGAATGCCCCCTGCAGCGCCATGAAGGCATGCTGACGGGGGCTGAAGCGCATCCGCTCGCCGCGCACGGCGGCCCAGGCGAGCACCAGCACACCGGCCAGTGTGAAGCGCAGCGCCACACTGAACTCGGGCGAGGCCTGCGCCAACTGGTGGACGATGGCGTGCCAGGTCGTGCCCCAGATGAGCACGCTGACGGCGAAGAGTTGCCAGGATCGCAAGATGCGGTGTCAGTGCCCGGGCGGGCCCTGCCAGTGGGGGAGACGCAAGCGGCCGGGCCGGGCACAGCCCGGACCTTGGGGGCTCAAAACGCCAGCGTGGCCCGCACCGCGGCACCCACCCGCAGCGTGCGCTCGATACCCGAGACGATGATTGCGTTCATGCCAAAGGTCAGCCCGCCATTGACGCGCGGGTCGGCCCGGTAGGCCATGAGGGCGTCGTTCACGGCATGTCCCTTTTCGGCTGTGGTCGGGTCCACGTCGGGGATGCTGCAGCGGGCGCAGGGCTTGACGAGCTTCAACACCACAGGGCCGTCATCGGTGGCGATTTCCAGCGTGTCGAGGTGATCCTCCGCGTGGGCGTCTTCCAGGCCGTCCAGCACCAGGTTGGGCCGAAAGCGCTGCATGGGCACGCCCGCCTGTCCGGCGGCCGCCAGGCGGCGGTTGATTTCGGCCAGCGAGGCGGTGGACACCACCAGCAGCGGGAAGCCGTCGGCAAAGGCGTTTTCGGCATCGATGGCGCCGGTCCATCGGCGCTCTGACAGGCGCTTCTGGTCGGGGTCGAAGCGGGCCAGGCGCAGGCCCTTGACGCCCAGGAAGTCGCTGAACCACTGCGCCGCCAGCGCGCCCATATCGTAGGCCTTGACGATGTCGTCCCAGACCTGCACGCGGGTGGGCTCTTCAACGGCGTTGATGGACAGGTGCAGCGGCAGCATGCCCGGGGCGCGCAGCACCACATCCTCGTGGCGCAGGCTGGTCTGCACCAGAGCCATGCGCGGCAGTTCGCGCTGCGTGAGCATCTCGCCGTGGGCGTCCACCACCATCCAGGCGCGGTCCAGGTCCAGACCGGTTTCCACCAACAGGCTTTCGCGGACTTCGAAGCCGCCGCAGCTCTTCACAGGGTGCAGGTGCAGGGCGGACAGGGTGCAGTGCAGATCGCTCATGGGCAGGCGTGGGGAAGGATAAAAAAGGGCTGCAGGCCCGCGCAGGGCTTTGCGTTCTTGCGGGGCGGCCGATGGTACCCGCTGCCTACAATCCCTCGGGTGAGCAACTTTGATGTCTGCATCCGCGGCGAAGGGCCCGTGGGGCGCTGTCTGGCACTGGCCCTGTCGCGGCAGGGTCTGCGTGTGGCTTTGTGGCCGGGTGCGGGCCCGCAGACGCAGCGCGCTGAAGATGTGCGCACCTACGCGCTGAACGCCGGTTCCGTGAGTCTGTTGCAAGCCCTGCGGGTGTGGGATGCCATGCCGCAGGATGCCCGCACCGCCGTGGTGGACATGCGCGTACAGGGCGATGCCGCGCCAGGGCGTGATCCGGCCGCTCTGCACTTTTCAGCTTATGAGCAGGCCGTGGATACCTTGGCCTGGATCGTGGATGCGGCCGAACTGGACGTGGTACTGGCCAGTGCAGTGCGCTTTGCCCCTCACGTCACCGCCGTCGAGCAGCCCGAAGCTGCCGCGCTGACGGTGGTGGCTGAAGGCAAGGACGCCGCCTCGCGAACCGCGCTGGGCGTGAAGATGCATTTTCAGGACTACGGGCAGAACGCGGTAGCGGCCCGGCTAAGCAGCGATCTGCCGCACGCGGGTCTGGCCCGGCAGTGGTTCCGCAGCCCTGATGTGCTGGCCTTGCTGCCCTTTGATCGCCCCAGCCCTGGGCACTCCTACGGCTTGGTGTGGTCGGTGCCGCAAGCACGGGCCCAGGCCTTGATGGCGCTGGCACCGGGCGATTTCGAGCAGGCTCTGGCCGAGGCCTCGGGTGCCGAGGCCGGCGCACTGCGCCTTGAGGGTCCCCGGGCCTCCTGGCCCTTGCGGCTGGCGCGGGCGCAGGAGGTCTGTGGCCCCGGGTGGGCGCTGGTGGGCGACGCCGCCCATGTGGTGCACCCCCTGGCCGGCCAGGGGCTGAACCTGGGCCTGGCCGATGTAGCGGCGCTGGCGCACGTGATCGAGCAGTGCGAGCCCTGGCGCGCGCTCGGTGATGACAAGCTGTTGCGCCGCTACGCACGGCAGCGACACCTGCCTACGCTGGCCATGACCGGGGTGACCGATGCCCTGTGGCAGCTCTTCGCCCATGAATCCCCCTTATGGCGCGAAGTGCGGCACCATGGCCTGCGGGCCATGGACCGGCTGGGCCCGCTGAAGAAAGCGCTGACCGCCCGCGCCCTGAATTCTTGAGGACATCTCCATGACGCTTTGCCTTCCCTGCCGTCGCCCTTCATGGCGGGCCCCCGCCTGGTGGGCTGCCTGGCTCTTGGCAGCCACACTGCCGATGGCGGCGGTGGCGCAGGAGGCGGTCATCCGCAAGAACCTGCCCGAACGACTGCCGAACCTGCCCAAGATCGACGAGGTGGTCAAGACTGCCGTACCGGGCATCTGGGAGGTGCGTATCGGCACCGATCTGTTCTACACCGACGACCAGGGCAGTCACCTCTTCACCGGGGAGCTCATCGACACCCGCACCCGCGCCAACCTGACCAAGGAGCGCATTGACAAGCTCACGGCGTTTGACTTCTCCAAGCTGCCGATCAAGGACGCGATCACCATCAAGCAGGGCAACGGCGCACGCAAGATGGCGGTGTTCGTGGACCCCAACTGCGGCTACTGCAAGCGCTTCGAGCGTGATGTGGCGGGTCTGAAGAACGTGACGGTCTACACCTTCCTCTATCCCATCCTCGGTCCGGACTCCACCACCAAGTCGCGCGACATCTGGTGCGCCAAGGACCCGGCGAAGGCCTGGCGCGACTGGATGATCGGCGGCACGGTACCGCCCTCCACGGCGAATGCGAAGTGCGACACCGCTGCACTGGACCGCAACACCGAACTGGGTCGCAAGCACCGTGTGCAGGGCACACCGGCCACGGTCTTCGAAGACGGTTCGCGCTCGCCCGGCGCCATTCCCGCTGACGAGATCGACAAGCGACTGACCGCCGCGGCGGGCAAGGGCTGATGGGGCTGACTGGGATGGCGATGAACGAGCCCTTGACCGAGCTGCAGCCCTGGGCCCGGCGCCTGGGCTACGCCGGTCTGCTGCCCTTTGTGGGCGGTGCGCTGCTGGTGCACCTCGTCTGGCCTGAGGCGCACCCCTATGCCGTCCTCGCGCTGGCGGCTTATGCCGCCACCATCGTGGCGTTCCTGGGCGGCGTGCACTGGGGCGTGGCCTTCACACAGGCGAGCCCCGACCCTCAACTCTTTGCGTGGGGGGTGGTGCCCTCGCTGGTGGCCTGGGTGGCCATCGTCATGCCGCCCAGCGCCGGCCTGGTGGTGCTGGGTGTCATGCTGATCGCCTGCTACGCGGTGGACCGGCGCCTGTACGCAGCCCACGGTCTGCAGCGCTGGTTGGTGCTGAGGTTTCGCTTGAGCACCGTGGCTGCCTTGAGCTGCTTTCTTGGCGCGGCCGGCACCTGAGGCCAGGTCCTCGCCAGAGTGCCGGGCCCCGAGAGTCCGCCCGCGATCAAAGCCCGAAATGAACCTGACATGACTCGCCTGCCAGGGCCCGGGCGGCCCGTATCAACGTCATGAGTCGCCGGCGCTGGTGGGCCGCAGGCCTCCTGGTGTTGGTCACCCTGGCCCACCTGTGGCTGATGACCATGCTGGAAGACCTGGCCCGGTTGGGGGCTGGCGCTGCTGACACCTCGCCAGCGCGCATTGATGTGGCCTTTGTCCGGGAACTGGCCCAGGCCGAGCCTCCGCCCGTGCCTCCTGTGGCGGTGCCGCCCGTGGTCAGCGCCGCAGCACCCGCGCCCGCCCCAGCGGCATCGGCTCCGCAGGACGCTGTCGCGCCGGCTGCGGCAGCTTCCGCGGCTTCGGCAGCACCCACCCTCGCCCTGGCCTCGGAACCTGCTGCTGCCGCCGTCTCGCCTGAGCCCAACGCTGCCCCTGTCGCGGACGCCGCGGCCTCGGCCGTGGCCCCCGCTGCAGCCGTGGCCGCAGAACGGTCTTCGCCCATCGCACCGCCTTCTGCGGCCACGGGCCCCCCCATCCCGCCGGTGGCTGCCGCGCCCGCCCCGGCGCCACATGCCACAGGTGCCGCTGCCGCGGCCCAGGCTTTCGACTGGCCCCCGTCCACCCGCTTGTCCTACACCCTGGTGGGGGACTACCGCGGGCCGGTGCAGGGCAAGGCCCGGGTGGAGTGGTTGCGCAGCGGCAACCGCTACCAGGTGCACCTGGATGTGCGGGTGGGGGCCGACTACGCGCCACTGTTGTCTCGGCGCATGTCCAGCGACGGGGTGCTCACGGAAGCTGGCCTGAAACCTCAGCGCTACGACGAGGAGACCAAGGTGCTGCTGCGCGAGGTGCGCCGGCAGACCATCTTCTTCGAGGCTGATCGCATCGTGCTGCCGCGCGGTGGCATCCAGGCCGCAGTCCCGGGCGTGCAGGACACGGCCAGTCAGTTCGTGCAGTTGTCCTGGATGTTCACGCTGCAGCCCCAGCTGCTGCGCGTGGGGCAGACGCTGGAAGTGCCGCTGGCGCTGGCACGCCGCGTGGACCGCTGGGTCTACGACGTGGTGCGCGAAGAAGTGCTGGACCTGCCGGTGGGCCCCATCAAGGCCTGGTACCTGCGGCCGCGCCCGGAGAGCAAGACCAACAGCGATCTGGCGGTAGAAACCTGGTTCGCGCCCAGCCTCCAGTACCTGCCGGTGCGCATCCGCATCCGCCAGGACGAGGCCAGCTTCATCGACCTGACCTTGGAGCGGCTGCCGCAGCAAGCGGCCGCCTCCCCCCCGGGCGCCGCACCTGCGCCAGCACCCGCGGCCACGCCGGGCACCCCATCACGGCCTCTATAGTCCCGTTCGTTGGAGTCGCCAGGTGCGAGCACCGGACCATCCCCCTGATGGAAAGACACATCCCATGAACTTCGAAAACCTGTTGATCGACACCCGAGGCGAGGGGCCACACCGCACGGGCCTGATCACGCTGAACCGGCCCAAGCAGCTCAACGCCTTGAACGATGCGCTGATGGACGAGCTGGGCGCGGCCTTGCTGGCTTTCGATGCCGACGACGGCATCGGCTGCATCGTCGTCACGGGCAGTGAGAAGGCCTTTGCCGCCGGGGCAGACATCTCGGCCATGGCCAAGCTGGAGTACCGCGAGGTGGTGCTCAACGGCTTCATCACCCGCAACTGGGAGACCCTGCTGCGCGTGCGCAAGCCCGTGATCGCGGCGGTCTCCGGCTTTGCGCTGGGCGGTGGCTGCGAACTGGCCATGATGTGCGACTTCATCATCGCGTCCGACACCGCCAAGTTTGGCCAGCCCGAGATCAAGATCGGCATCATCCCCGGAGCCGGTGGCACGCAGCGCCTGCCGCGTGCGGTGGGCAAGGCCAAGGCCATGGACCTGGTGCTCACCGGCCGCATGATGGACGCCGCCGAGGCCGAGCGCTCTGGGCTGGTGTCGCGCGTGGTGCCGGCTGACCGACTGCTGGACGAAGCCCTGGCCGCGGCTGAAGCCATCTGCCTGTTGGGGCTGCCCAGCGTGATCGCTGCCAAGGCCTGCGTCAACCAGGCCTTCGAGGGCCCCTTGAGCGCAGGCATGCATCACGAGCGGCAGGTGTTCCATTCCCTGTTCGCCACCGAAGACCAGAAAGAAGGCATGGACGCCTTCCTGGCCAAGCGCAAACCGGCGTTCAAGCACCGCTGAACTGGACGGCCGCGCGATGCGGCACGCCCCGGGGTTTCGCGTGGGTACGCGTTGCAGTCCTGGCCGGCTCAGGGCTGCAGCCAGCGGCTACCCTGGGCGTCGAACAGTGCCCGGCGATGGCCCTCGGGATGCAACTCCAGCCAGTCCATGGACACAAGCCTTGCGTTGACCATGGCGAAGTGTTCCTTCGATGCCCGCCGACCGGCGACGGTATCGGCATCGGTCAGCGCTTCACCCGGTGCCATGGGCGCCAGGTAGTCCTGCGCCGCGGGCGATGCCTTCAGCCTCGCCCAGCGGGACTGCTCCAGTTGGTGATCGGTCTCGCGGCTCAGCGCCACGCGCAGGCGAATCTGCCATGACAGCCTCGGGCACCAGGCCAGCAGCGTACCCCGGGGGTGGTGTTCGATCTGCCGCAGTTTCGGTGAACGTTCGTCGGTAAAGAAGACCAGTCGCTGAAGGTTCGGGTCGACCTCGCGGACGATGACCGAGCGCGCGTCGGCCGCGCCCGCGTTCACGGTGGCCAGCGTCATCACGCGCCAGCCGTGGGTGCGATCACGGCAGGCCTGATGCATTTCCTCCCAGCAGGTCTGCTGCAGGCGCGGCAGCGACTCGATGCGCATGGCGCCCCTGGCCGATTGCGGCGCGCTCAGCCCTCGCGCCGCAGCGCCGGGAACAGGATCACGTCGCGGATGCTGGGGCTGTCGGTCAGCAGCATCACCAGGCGGTCGATGCCGATGCCGCAGCCGCCGGTGGGCGGCATGCCGTATTCGAGGGCGCGGATGAAGTCGGCATCGAAGTACATGGCCTCTTCGTCGCCCGCGTCCTTGTTCGCCGCCTGCGCCGCAAAGCGCGCGGCCTGGTCCTCCGCGTCGTTCAACTCAGAGAAACCGTTGGCGATCTCGCGCCCGGTCATGAAGAGCTCGTAGCGTTCGGTGATGCTGGGGTTGCGGTCGGAGGCACGGGCCAGCGGCGAGACCTCAACGGGGTAATCGATGATGAAGGTGGGGTCCCAGAGCTGGTCTTCCACCGCGGCCTCGAACAGACCGAACTGCAGCTCGGCCAGGCTCCAGTGCGCCGGCGGCTCCTCGCCCAGGCTCTTCAGGCGCTGGTGCAGGAAGGCGGCGTCACTGGCCTGCTCGGGCGTGAGCCCGGCATGCTGGACCAGCGCGTCGGTCACCGTCAGGCGGGCGAAGGGCTTGTCCAGGTCCACGGGACGCCCGGCGTAGCTCAGCGTGGCCGAGCCCGTGGCCTGGCGCGCGGCGTGGCGCAGCACCTGCTCGGTGAAGTCCATCAGGTCGTGGTGATTCCAGTACGCCGCGTAGAACTCCATCATCGTGAATTCCGGGTTGTGCCGGACGCTGATGC
>CAYSOD010000149.1:0-8392 GCA_964432385.1 uncultured Rubrivivax sp. | reverse complement strand
GCGCCCAGCAGCACCACGGCCACGAGCACGGGGTACAGCACCTTGTCGTAACGCCGGCGCGCAGGGCGCAGCGCCGTGGTGGTCTGGGGTGCGGTCATGCCAGGGGCTCCTCTTGCAGCGTCTGGCTCGCGCGCAGCAGGCTATCCTGGAGCCGACGCGCGATCTCGGCAAAGCGCGCGCTCACCATGAACTCGGGCTTGCGCGGGTAGGGCTCGTCGATGTGGAACTCCTCAACGATGCGTCCCGGGCGGGCGGCCATCATCACCACACGGGTGGACAGGAACACCGCCTCATGGATGGAATGGGTGACGAACACCACCGTGAGCTTGCGGTCGGCCCACAGCGACAGCAGTTCGGCGTCCAGCTTGTGTCGTGTGATCTCGTCCAGCGCGCCAAAGGGCTCGTCCATGAGCAGCAGGTCGGGCTGCACCACCAGGCTGCGGGCGATGGACACGCGCATCTGCATCCCGCCCGACAGCGCGCGCGGCAGGGCCTGGGCGAACTTCTCCAGACCGACCAGCTGCAAAGCATCGGCCACGCGGGTGTCGGCCTCGGGGCGCGGCACGCCGGCCAGGTCCAGCGGCAGCCGCACATTGGCCGCCACGCTGGCCCAGGGCATCAGGGTGGGCGCCTGGAAGACAAAGGCCAGCTTGCGCCCGGCCTCTTCCAGCCGCGCCACGGGCTTGCGCCACAGGAGCAGGCGGCCATCGCTGGGTTCCAGCAGGCCGGCCACCATCTTCAGCAGCGTGCTCTTGCCGCAGCCCGAGGGGCCCAACAGGGTGACGAACTCGCCCTCGCGGATGGACAGGTCCACCGGCTGCAGCGCGACGGTGCCGTCAGGGTAGGTCTTGTGCGCCGACAAGACCTCGACCGCTGCGGCTTCGTCAGGCCCTGCAGGCCTCGTCGCCTCGGTCACGGCAGGACCTTCGCGCTCTTGACGAAGTCCAGGCTGTAGGCCTCCTCGAGCTTGACCTTGCCCGGCTCCACCAGCTTGTTGTCCAGCAGGAAGGCCAGGTTCTGCCTCATGCGGGCCTCGCTGATCGCGCCGATCCCGACGGTTCTGGCGTCTCCAGACGTCACCATGCCCAGCTCCTTGAGCTTGCCCACTGAGTAGGCGATCTGCTCGTCGGTCATGTTGGGATTGTCCTTCTTGATGAGGGGAATCGCCGGCGCAGGGTTCTCCAGGAAGCTCTTCCAGCCTTCCATGGACGCCTTCACAAAGGCATCCACCGCCTTGGCGCGGTTCTTCACCGTCTGCTCCATGCAGGAGATGGTGGTGGCATAAGACGTCCAGCCGTGGTCGGCAAACAGGTGCGTGGTGGCCTTCACGCCAGCACGCTGGATGGCAAAGGGCTCGGAGGTGAGGTAGCCCTGCTGCACGGTGTTGCGGTCCGCCAGGAAGGGCTGGATGTTGAAGGTGTAGGGGCGGGTCTGCTCGTCCTTCAGGCCGAAGCGGCTCTTCAGCCACAGCCAGTAGCCGCGCTGAGCGGAAGGCGCGATGAGGATGGTCTTGTCGCGCATCTCCTCAAAGCTCTTGACGTTCTCGTGGGAGATCAGCACCTGCGGGTCCTTCTGGAAGATCGCGGCCAGCGTCACCACAGGCACGCCGCCGTTGCGCGCCACCATCATCTGGATGTCGCTGGAACCCATGATGCAGTCGGTCTGGCCGGCAGCCATGAGTTGCAGGATGTTGACCTGCGGGCCGCCCATGCGGATGGTGACGTCCAGACCGTACTTCCTGTAGATGCCCGTGGCCACGGCCTGGTAGAAGCCGCCGTGCTCGGCCTGCGCGTACCAGTTGGTCATGTAGGTGAACTTCTCTTGCGCCTGAGCACTGGCGGCCAGGCCCAGTGCGGCCATGGCAGCCAGAGTGCGGCGAACCGTACGGAGCAAGGACAGGGTACGGATGGTGGGGAGTGACATGGAGGACCTCTTGGGATGGGTGAAAGAAGGGCTCAGGGGAGAAACAGTGACGTGGGATTTCCGGCAGCAGTTGTGCGAGACGAAGGACAAGCTCAGCCAGCCTGGAAGGCTGTTTCGATATGACCGTGCTGGTGTGCGCTGCCCCAGGACGGCGCCTCACGCACCACCCACTGCATATGGAACAGGTCGGTGATGGCCTGCACCCAGCTGTCGCTCAAGCTGTCCAGGATCTGCGCGCCCTGCTCGGGCGTGGCGCCCAACGGGTCACCGATCACGCCGCTGGGCCCGAAGTCGCGCGCGGTCCAGGCGCAGGCCGGGCGGCCGTCGGGCGACAGCAGCTTGGACGGGAAGACTGGCGGCACATTGGCCACGGCGCGGTCCATGCGCACCGTGTGCGGCGCCAGCGCCATCATGAGCGCCGTCTCGGAGTGCCCGGCGTGCATGGCCAGCTTTTTTTCCGTCTCGCTGATGAAGCGGCCCGAGGCATTGGGCAGGCGCGAGACATGGAAAGGGACCACGACAAAGTCGCCGTGGCGCAGGCGCAATTCGCGCGCCGCCATCTCCAGCACCTGGGGCTGGCCGCCGTGGCCGTTGGCCAGCAGCAGCTTGCGAAACCCCGCGCGGTACACCGTCTCGCCGATCTCGGTGACCACGGCCAGCAGCGTGGGGCCGGTGAGCGTCATCGTGCCGGGAAAGTGCAGGTGCTCGTCGGACTTGCCATAAGTGATGGGCGCCAGACCGAAAGCGCGCACCTCGGACGGCAGTTTCTCCAAGGCCTTGCCCAGCACGCCCGAGGAGATGACGCTGTCCACCGCACAGGGCAGGTGCGGCCCGTGCTGCTCGATGGCGCCCACGGGCAGTACGATGACTGTGTTGCCCTTGTCGGGCAGTTCATCGATTTCGGTCCAGCTGAGGTAAGGCAGGAAGCGCTCGGGCGGGATGTAACCGTGCATCATGGGGTGGATCCTTGAGCGGTGGGCGTGGTGCAGGGGTTGACGGCCGGCGCCACGGGGTCAGGCGAACTGGGCCATGGCCCGGCCCACGCGGGCCTTGAAGGCCGTGAGCTTTGCCGGGGTGGCCACGTTGAGGTGGTACATCGCGTGGTAGTCCACCCGCGCCTGCACGGCCGTCAGGCGGCGCAGGTAACGCGTGACCATCTTGCGCGGCGGGTCGCCCATGTACCAGGCCATCCAGCGCGGCCGCCCGTAAGTGACCACCGCCGAGATGCGCCGTATGTTCGTGAGCATGGGCTTGACGTCCGCCGGGTCGCTCAGGTCGAAGGCCACGCCCGGCATCAGCAGGCGGTCGAACCAGCCCTTGAGCATGGCCGGCAGGCCGAAACACCAGGTGGGAAAGCACAGCACCAGAGCCTCAGCCCGGCGCAAGCGGTCGATGTACTCGCGCAAATGCGCCTGGTTGGCAGGCACGTCGTGGTAACCCAGGCGCTCCTCGCGCGACATCACCGGGTTGAAGCCCTCGGCGTAAAGGTCGCAGTCGTCCACCTCGTGGCCCGCCACCTTCAACCCCTTCAGCACCTCCTGGTGCAGGGCGGCCGCGAGGCTGGTCTCCACCGGGTGGCAATAGAGCACGAGCACTCGCATGGTGCGCTCTTCAGCTCTGCACCAAGGCGGTGCACTGCCGCCACCGCAGCAACGCCTGTCGTGCACCAAAACATGACTGCGCCCATGCGCGGGCCCAGCGGGCACCTCGCGGGGCACCTGGTTGGAGCGGCAAGCTAAGGCACGGGCACGGCATCCTGGTTCTCGGTTGAAAGTACCGAGTCAGCCTTCGCAAGGCCCGTGCCTGGGCCCCTTGCGGGCCCTGGTTGGGGTGTGTGGTTGGCGTCTGGTCTGGCGCTGAAACCCGCAGAGGGCCTGGCGGTACGGCTCAGTCGTCTGCCACTGTCGGCCCCGCAGGCACCTCCAGCGCCCGCACCGTGGCGCGCATCCACCACAGCATCACCAAGGCGGGCAGCGCCGCCACCGTGCTGGCGATGAAGAACACCGGCCAGCCGATGGTCTCGGCCAGCACGCCGGCCAGCGGCCCCACCCATACCCGGCCCACCGAGGCGAAGGCAGACAGCAGCGCAAACTGCGTGGCGGTGAAGCGCTGGTTGCACAGGCTCATGAGGAAGGCCACAAACGCCGCCGTGCCCATGCCGCCCGAGATGTTCTCGAAGGCGATCACCATCAGCAGGCCGCCGTCCACCGGCGTGGCGGTGGCGAGCTTGACGAAGCCCCAGTCGAAGGCCGGGATCGTGAGGCCCGGCAGCGCGCCCTTGCCGCCCACGGCCAGCCACCAGAAGCCCAGGTTGCTGACCATCTGCAGCACACCAAAGGCCAGCAACGCCCGCCACAGGCCCAGCTGGATCATCAGCACCCCGCCCAGCAACGCGCCGCCGATGGTCAGCCACAGGCCGATGACCTTGTTGACCACCCCCACCTCGGCCGGCGAGAACGCCATGCCCTTGAGCAGAAAGGGCGTCATCAGTGAGCCGGCAAAGGCGTCGCCGAGCTTGTAAAGCACGATGAACAGCAGAAAGGCTGCCGCCCCGGGCAGGCTGAAGTAATTGCGCAAACCGGCCAGCAAGGTGACGAAGCGTGCCCGCCGCGCCGCCCAGGCCGCCAGCGGCAGGGTGAAGGCGATGCCCAGCAGCAGCGCCAACAAGTCCACCCAGCGGCCCTGCAAGGCAGGCGGCAAGGTGGTGGTCTTGAGCCAGCCGCCGATCAGCGTCTGAGAGATAGGCTTGGCGAAGTGGTCACTTACCACCACGCCCAGGGCCACGGCAGCCAGTACCGCGGCAAAGCCGATCAGGTCCTGGCGGGCGGCGGGCGGCGCGGCGGCGGCGCCGGCACTGGGCTCGGTCGGCGCGGGCGGCAGCTTGGGCAAGGGCGGCAGCAGCAGCGCCGACACCACCGCTGCGCCCACCATCAGCAGGGCCATGAGACGGTAGACCGCGGGCCAATCCCAGCCGCCGCCCTGCGCGGCGTCGGTCCAGATCAGCGCCAGGCCGCCCGAGACGATCATGGCCAGCCGGTAGCCCATCACATTGAGCGAGGCCCCCAGGCCGCGCTCGGCCGGCGGCAGCACGTCGGTGCGCCAGGCGTCGATGACCACATCCTGCGAGGCCGAGACGAAGGCCACGGTCACGGCCAGCAGTGCGAAGAGGCGGATGCCGTCCTTGGGCGAGGTGAGCGACAGCCCCAGCAACGCGCCGGCCAGCGCGAGTTGCGTCAGCACCAGCCAGCCACGACGCCGCCCCGGACCGGGCAGGTCGAAGCGGTCCATCAGCGGCGCCCACAGAAACTTGAAGGTGTAGGGCAGGCCCACCAGGCTGAGGAAGCCGATGGTGGCCAGGTCGATGCCATCGGCCGTCAGCCAGGCCTGCATGGCCTGGCCGGTGAGTGCCAGCGGCAGCCCCGAGGCAAAACCCAGCAGCGTGACGGCCAGCAGGCGGTGCAGGGCGGCCAGGGACAGGGTGTTGGTGCCGGTCAAGGTCATCGGATCATTATGGGCAGGCGAGCCCTCCTTCCCGGTCTACAAGGTTGCGGGGGGCCTGCGAGGTGGCCACTGGAGGCTGGGCTGGAAAACGTCGGCTCCAAGGCGGCCGCCGCCACCAATGTTGCGCCGGCACCCCTTGAATTGCCGGAGAACGGACGCATCAACACCTCATGAACCCCGACGCCCTGCACATCACTTGCGCCCACTGTGGCGCCACCAACCGCGTGCCCGCCAACCGGCTGGGCGAAGGCCCGACCTGCGGCCGCTGCGGACAAGCGCTGCTGACGGGCGAGCCGGTGGAGCTGACCGACGCCAACTTTGACGCCGTGGTCAGCAAGACGGACCTGCCCGTGGTGGTGGACTTCTGGGCGCCGTGGTGCGGGCCCTGCCGCATGATGGCCCCGGCTTTCGAGCAGGCCGCCGCCCAGCTCAAGGGCCGCGCGCTGCTGGTCAAGGTCAACAGCGACGACAACCCGCTCACGGCTTCACGCTTTGGCATCCGCAGCATCCCCACCCTGGTGAAGCTGGATCACGGGCGCGAGCTCGGCCGGCGCAGCGGCGCGCTGCCGGCCGGGCACATCGTGGCTTTTGCAGGATAGACCGGCGCCCCATCGACGCCCTCCGCCATGGGGCCTGCCGCCCGGGCGCCAGGCCGCTGGCGGCAAAGCCTCACCAGCGGCCGATGAGGATGTTCATCATGCGCTCGTGCGCGTGGGTGCGGTCCTGCACCTGGGCGGTGGTCTCGGTGGCGCGGCGCCGGCGCTGCATCATCCAGTCCAGTAACTGATCCTTGAGCCGCCGGCGTACAGGCTCGTGCCCCGCATCGCTGCCCAGGTCGCGCAGCTCCTGCGGGTCGTCCTGCAAGTCGAACAGCTGCGGACCATAACCCTCCCAGAGAATGAGCTTGTGGCGCGCGTCGCGCACCATCCAGCCCGTGCACTCGTGGGGATGGCGGCCCAGGAAGTGCCGCGCCTCGCGGTAAGCGTAGTCCAGCGAGCCGAACACGGCCTCGCGCTGGAGGGCTGGCACCTCGCCGCGCAATAAGGGCAACAAGGAATGGCCCTCCAGCCGGTGCTGCGGCAGCGGCACACCCAGGGCCTGCAGCACGGTGGGCACGACGTCGATGCATTCCACGAAGTCCTGACGTACCTGGCCGGGGGGCGCCAAGGGGTCGCGGACGATGAAGGGCACGCGCTGCACGGGCTCGAAGAAATACTCCTTCTCACCCAGCCAGTGGTCGCCCAGGAAGTCGCCGTGGTCGGCGGTGAAGATGATCAGGGTGTCTTCCAGGCGGCCCTGGTTCTGCAGGAAGGCCATCAAACGCCCGATCTGGTCGTCGATCTGCTTGACCAGGCCCGCAACCACCGGCCGCACGGTGCGCCAGACCTCGTCGCGGGCAAAGCTGGCGGACTCCTCCAGCCGCTGGTAAGCGGCGTGTACGGGGTGCGGCTGCTCTCGCTCGGCCCGGCCACGCACGGGCGCGGGCAGGTCGTCGGCGCTGTACAGCGCGTGGTAGGGCGCCGGCGCCTTGTAGGGCCAGTGGGGCTTGATGTAGGACAGGTGCAGCACCCAGGGCTGCTCACCGCGCCCGCGGATGAAGTCGATGGCACGGGTGGTGAGGTAGGCGGTCTCGGAATCCTCTTCGCGCACGCGCGCCGGCAGGCCGGCGTTGCGCAGCAGCCAGCCGTTGGCCGGCTGACCGTCGGGGCCCAGGCTGCCGATCACGTGGTCGGTCCAGGGCCGCTCGCTCGCATAGCCGCGCGCCAGCAGGTGCGCCCGGTACGGGCTGTCGGCCGCCATCTCGAAGTGGCCGTCGTAGCGCTCCACGGGCGTGAAGCCGCCTTCCAGGAAACGTGTACGCGCGGCGGCCTCGTCCAGCTGCAGACCGCGCTCCTGCAGGCCGGCGCGGTGCGGCACCACGTGGGTCTTGCCCAGCAAGGAGCACTCCAGGCCTGCCGGGGCCAGGTAGTCGCCCAGGCCCAGCTCGTCCAGGGGCAGCGGCACGCGGTTCCACGTCACGCGGTGCGACACCGGATAGCGCCCGGTGTAGAACGAGGTGCGCGAGGGCCCGCACACCGCCGAGGTGACATAAGCCCGGTCAAAGCGCGCACCCTGGGCCGCCAGCCGGTCCAGGTGCGGCGTGGTCAGCGCACCCGCCCCGCCATAGCAACCCAGGTGGTCGGCCCGCAGCTGGTCGCACATGATGAACAGCACGTTGCGCACGCGGCGCGCTGGCGCGGCTTCGTTGGTGGTTCCGGGGGTGCTCATGCTGTGTGACCTTCGAGCGAACTTCAGCGCCGGTAGTCGGTGGCCGCGCTCAGGCCGGCATCGACCTCTCGCCGCAACGCCGCCAGCACGGTGCGGGCGATGCGCGGGTCGATGCGCGAGCGCTTGCGGTCCTGCCGGGTGCGCTCGCGCACCTCGGGGGACAGCAGCTCGTGCGGGCCGGCGAGCGCCTGCGCATCGCACTGGATCTCGCAGGCCCGCTGCAGCAGCCACATCGCAAAGAAAGCGGTGGGCACCTCAGGACCGCAGGTCAACAGCCCATGGTTGCGCAGGATCATCATGTGGCGCGCGCCCAGGCTGGTGGCCAAGCGCTCCATCTCACCCTCGTGCACGGTCACGCCCTCGAAGGGGTGGTAGGCCACTTCATCGGTCAGCATGGCGCCGTAGAAGCTGTCGTGCGACAGGCCCTCGGCCTTGCAGGCCACGGCCATGCCCTCGCGCGTGTGGGTGTGAAGCACCACGTGGGCATCGTCGCGGTGGCGGTGCACGGCGGCGTGCACCACGAAACCTGCTGCGTTGACCGGCCACCGCGTGGGGCGCACCGGGCGACCGTCCAGGTCGATCAGCACCAGGTTGGAGGCCGTCACCTCGTCATAGCGCAGCCCAAAGGGGTTGATCAGAAAGTGCCGCTCGGGCCCCGGCACGCGGGCGGTGATGTGGTTGAAGATCAGGTCACACCAGC
>CAYSOD010000148.1:0-8426 GCA_964432385.1 uncultured Rubrivivax sp. | reverse complement strand
GCCTTGGCCGGCATCGCTGCGTTCGCGCGCCCCTGGGCGATGGTGTTCAGCGCCTGCTCCAGGGGCTTGAGTGTGCGCTCGGTGTGGCCCAGCTTGTCCAGGCCGAACAGGCCGAGGCGGAAGGTGCGGAAGTCGGCGCCCTCATCGCACTGCAGCGGCACGCCAGAGGCCGTCTGCAGGCCCAGGCCCAGGAAAGCCTTGCTGCTTTGCATGTCGGCGTCATCGGTGTAGCTCACCACCACGCCCGGAGCGCGGAAGCCGTCGGCTGCCACGCTGGGGTAGCCGTTGCGTTGCATCAGGGCCCGCACCGCATCGCCCAACTCGAACTGCTGCTGGCGCAGCCGCTCGAAGCCGCGCTCGCGCGTCTCCTCCATGGCCTGGAGCGTGACTTGCAGCGCGTCGGTGGGCATGGTGGTGTGGTAGACGTGGCCACCGCCCTCGTAGGTCTCCATCACCTGCAGCCACTTCTTCAGGTCCATCGCGAAACTGGAACTTGTGGTGCCTTCGATGCGCTCGCGCGCCAGGTCCGACAGCATCACGAAAGCGCAGCAGGGCGATCCGCTCCAGCCCTTTTGCGGCGCGCTGACCAGCACGTCCACGCCGCAGGCCTTCATGTCCACCCACGCCGCCCCGGAGGCGATGCAGTCCAGCACGAACAGGCCGCCCACCTCGTGCACAGCGTCCGCCACGGCGCGCAGGTAGGCGTCGGGCAGGATCATGCCAGCCGATGTCTCCACGTGCGGTGCAAACACCACCGCGGGCTTCTCCTGGCGGATGGTCTGCACCACCTCGTCCAGCGGTGCCGGGGCGAAGGGTTCGCGCGGGCCGGGCCGCTGACGGCGGGCCTTGAGCACTGTGCAAGACGCTGGGATGCGCCCGGCATCGAACACCTGCGACCAGCGGAAGCTGAACCAGCCATTGCGCAGCACCATCACATGCCGATCGTGCGCAAACTGCCGCGCCACGGCCTCCATGCCGAAGCTGCCGCTGCCCGGCACCACGATGGCCGAGCGGGCGCCGTACGCCTCCTTCAGGATGCTGGAGATGCCGCCCATGGTGCGCTGGAACTTCTTGGACATGTGGTTGAGCGCACGGTCGGTGTAGACCACCGAGTACTCGAGCAGACCGTCAGGGTCCACGTGGGCAAGCAAGCCAGGCATGAGCGTCTCCAGTGCGGCGCGTGCCGCGTATCAGGGCCGTGAGCCTACCATCCTTGCCCCTGAGCGAGCTTGACGCTACGCCATGACCGGGTGCTGGTGTCAGCCGGGATGCGGGGTCAAGGCGTTTCCGGCCTGTGAGGCTTGGAAGGCTTGGTTCAGTCTGCGTTCCCCAGGAACAAGGGCCCTTTTGCGCAAACGCTCAGCGCTTGCGCGCCACCAGGCCGATCAGCGCTGAGCGGCCGCGGTGGCCACTGCCTTCGTCCAACTCAGCCTCGTAGCTGTCCAGCACCTCGATGTCCATGCCCGCAAAGGCCCCGCGCAGCAGGGTCTCGGTGTACAGGTGCTCCACCTGTGGCGGGCCACCGGTCTTGTACTCCAGCTGCTTCGGTGTGTAGCCCTGCAGGATCAGCCGGCCGCCGGGCTTGAGTGCTGCCTGCATGCGCTCGAACAGGCGGGCACGCAGCGCGGGGTCGGCGAACTGCACGAAGATCGCGGCGATGCCGTCATATCGGTCGTCCGCTGAGTACTCGCCGGCCTGGGCCGCCCCGGCACCCGCTTCGCGCTGGACTTCCGGACACCGCGGTTCCTTCGGCCAGGCAAACCCGTCGACGTCGGCAAGCTGAAAGTCCACCGTCACGCCACGCTCGGCAGCCAGGCGGCGGGCTTTGGTCAGGCCCACCTCGGCAATGTCGAAGGCTTCGACCCGCAGTCCCTGCTGCGCCAGCCACACGCTGTTGCGTCCCTCGCCGTCGGCCACGCACAGCACCCGTTGCCCCGCTGGCCATACGTTGGCATGCCGAGCCAGCCAGGCGTTGGGTGCTGTGCCGAAGAGGTAGCCTTCCGCGGCGCTGTAGCGTTGGTTCCAAGTGCCGGCGGGGTTGGAGAAAGCGGTCATGGTCGCGGCGGTCCCCAGAGTCTCACTTGCGCGCGGCAATCGCACGCAGCGCCGGCGCTGCACGCAGTGTGCCCACTTCGATGCCGTTCCAGTTCTTCATGGACAAGTCACTCAAGGTCTGCATGAAGGTGGCGTCGTCTTCGCCAAGCGGCAACAGCGCCTCGATGACGCCGGCCATCACCACCTCGCAGGCCCGCGCGGTGTTGCCGTCGTCCATCTTCAGCGCCACGCCCAGGCCCAGCTCTGGCAGGGCCGCGCAGTACACGCCTTCAGCACCCACCTTGCAGAAAACTCGTTCCCCCAGGCGCTCCATCACCCGGGTATCGAAGCGGCCGGTGCCTGCCACCATGAAGGGCGCGCGGGCCACCGCTTCGCGCAGCCGGCGGGCGGCACGCGCGTGCCCATCGCGCAGGCCCACGCCCGTGGCCACGCGGGCAAAGGCGTGGGCCAGGTGGCGCAGCGGGATGGCGTAGGTGGGGATGGAGCAGCCGTCGGTGCCGCGCGCGGCGGTAGCCAGGTCGAAGCCCGTGCTGTCCTGCAGCGCTGCCGTCACTTCGCGCATCACGGGGTGTTCGGGCTTCACGTAGCCCCGCAGAAAGCCCGCCACGTCGCGCCCATCGGCCAGCATGCAACCCAGGCAGACGAAGCCCGAGTGCTTGCCCGAACAGTTGTTGTTCAGCGCGGTAGGCTGAGCGCCCGCCGCGGCCATCGCCTTGATGGAGGCGTCGTGGTAGGGCCAGTGGGCGCCGCATTCCAGGGCATTCACGTCCACGCCGGCCTTGGCCAGCATGGCGGCGGCCGTGCGTGCGTGGCGCTCCTCGCCGCCGTGCGAGGCGCAGGCGATGGCCAGTTCCTCATCGGTCAGGCCCAGGCGGTCGGCCGCCCCGCTTTCCACCAGCGGAAGGGCCTGCAGCACCTTCACGGCCGAACGCGGAAAGATCGGGCGCTCGATGTCGCCCAGGGTGGTGTGGACGGTGCCGTCGGCGTCCACGATGGCCAGCGCACCGCGGTGAAAGGATTCGACGATGCCGCCGCGCGTGGCTTCGGCCAGGATGGGGTGAGTGTTCAGGGGAGGTGAGGTTTGCATCCGGCCACTGTAGCGCTGCGCTTTTGTGTGGCGCTTTAGGTTGACGCCGCACAATCAACTGATGCCTATCCAAAAAACGGACGCACCCTTTCTCTTGGGCGTGGACTTCACCAGCGCACCCTCGCGGCGCAAGCCCATCACCGTGGCGCGGGGCCGGTGTCAGGGTGCGGTGCTGCGCTTTGAGCGGCTGGAGGTGTGTACCGACTTCACCGCCTTCGAGGCCGCCTTGGCCGAACCAGGCCCTTGGCTCGGAGCTTTCGACTTTCCCTTTGGCCTGCCTCGGGCCTTTGTCGAGCATCTGCAACTGGGAGACTCTGCCCAGGCCGTGATCGAAGAACTGCGGCGGCGCTGCGCCACGCGCATGGACTTTCGTGCGCTGGTGGACGCCTGGGGCAACACGCGGCCTGCCGGCCAAAGGCTGCTGCACCGGCGCACCGATGGTGCGATGCCCGGCATCAGCTCCACCAGCCCGCTGCAGACCCGCTACGTGCCGGTGGGTTTCATGTACTACGAGGGCCTGTCGCGCCTGCTGGCGGCGGGCCTGAGCCTGCCCGGCCTGAACGCAGGCGACGAGGAACGCGTGGGCGTGGAGGGCTACCACGGCTGGCTGGCCTTCGAGTTGATCGGCAACCGCTCATACAAGAACCAGGACAGTGCCGACCGCCTGATCGCCCGCAAGGACATCGTGGACGCCCTGGAGCAAGGCCGCAGCCGGCTGGGTGTGCGCCTGAAGCTCAGCCACGCCCAGCGCGAGAGCCTGGTCGACGACGTCTCGGGCGACCGGCTGGATGCCGTGTTGTGTATGGTGCAGGCGGCCTGGGCTGCGGGACAACCTGCCTATGGCATGCCGGCCGACGTGGACCCGGTGGAGGGCTGGATCGTCACGGCTTGAACGACATCCAATTTCTTGCCGAAGCGGAGCACGCGTCTTTTCAGATGAGGCAGAAATACTCGCGAGTGTTCTCTGATGGTGTGCGGGTGCGCCGGCTTGGCGTTTGCTCCGCGAGCTGGTGCGAACGGCGCCGGCAGACGTTAGATCGGGGCGGTGATTCCGCCAGCCATGTCAACCGGCGCTCAAGCCGGCTCCATCCCCTGCCGCCGCTTCGCCTCGTCTGCCGCGGGCGAAGCCATGTAGGCCAGCAAGGCCCGGGCTGCTTCGGGCTGCTGGCAGGTGGTGGCCAGGGCGGCGGAGAAGGTGGTCATGATCTGCACGCCGGGGGGTAGCGGGCCCACGATGGTGATGCCGGGCACGTTCAACAATTCGCTGAGCTGCTGAAACCCGAGTTCCACCTCGCCCTGCGCCACCAGCCGGGCCACGGGCACACCGGGCGTGGCCTGCACGATGCGGGGCTTGATCGTCTCCAGGATGCCCCAGCGCTCGAAGGTCTTGAGCAGGTGGGTGCCGCTGGGGCCCGTGGAGTAGCCCACCGTCTGCGCCTTGAGCACGGCGGATTTCAACGCCTCTTCGGAGCTGATGTCGGGCTGAGCAGCCCCTGCGCGTACGGCCACCGACACACCTGACCGCACCAGAGCCACCGTGCTGCCGACCACGGTCTTGCCGGCGGCCTCCAACTGGGCCAGCGCGCCAGACGCCAGGGCGACGATGTCAAAGGCCTCGCCCGCCTGCACACGCTGCGCCGCGTCCACCCCGCCCACCGCCTCCAGCACGGTGGCGGCGCCGCCAGCTTGCTCGTGGGCAGAAGTCAATTCGGCCAGCACCTGGCGGGTGGCCATGGAGGAGATCATGCGCAAGGTGGTCATGGCGGTCTCGTGCGGGTTCCTCAAGCTGCCTTCACGGCCTTCAGGTAAGCCTCGGCGAGCTTGACCCAGTAGCTGGCCCCCGTGGACAGGCAGGCGTCGTTGAAGTCGTACCCGGGGTTGTGGACCATGCAGCCGCCCTGCGCGCCCTCGCCGTTGCCGATGAAGACGTAGCAGCCCGGCACCTTCTCCAGGAAGAACGAGAAGTCTTCGCTGGCGGTGATGGGTTCACGCTGCACCAGGGCGGCCTCGCCCGCCCAGCCCCGGATCACGTCCTCGCAGAAGCTCGTGGGCTGGGGGTGGTTGTAGAGCATGGGGTAGCGCCGCTGGTAGTCCACCTCGGCCTGGCAGCCGAACACCACCGCTTGTGCCTGGGCGATCTCGGTGATGCGCTGCTGCAGCAGGTCGCGCACTTCGGGCTTGAAGGCGCGTACGGTCAGGCGCAGCTCGGCTTCCCCAGGGATGACGTTGGGCGCGTCGCCCGCCAGGAAGGCGCCCACGGTGACGATGCCCATTTCCAATGGCGGCACGTTGCGCGAGACGATGGTCTGCAGCGCCATCACCATGGCGCTGGCAGCCACCACGGGGTCGGCCGCGCGTTGCGGCATGGCGCCGTGACCGCCATTGCCTCGCACCTTGATGATCACGGTGTCGGAACTGGCCATCGCAAAGCCCGGGATCACCGAGAAGGTGCCCAGCGGCTGGCCGGGCGAGTTGTGCATGCCGAACATGGCTTCGCAGGGGAAGAGATCCAGGAAGCCGTCTTCCAGCATCTTGCGGGCGCCGCCCAGGCCTTCTTCTGCCGGCTGAAACACCACGTGCAGGATGCCGTCAAAGCGTTGCGTGGCCGCCAGGTGGCGCGCCGCGCTCAGCAGCATGGCGGTGTGGCCGTCGTGGCCACAGGCGTGCATCTTGCCGAAGACCTTGCTGGCCCAGGGCCGGCCGCTGGCCTCCTTGATGGGCAGGGCGTCCATGTCGGCGCGCAGGCCGATGCGCCGCGTGCTGGTGCCCACCTTCAAGGTGCCAACCACACCCCTCACACCAAGGCCCCGGTGCACCTCGTAGCCCCAGCGCTGCAGGCAGTCGGCCACCAGGTCGGCCGTGGCCGTCTCCTCGTAGGCGAGCTCGGGGTTTTCGTGGATGCGGTGCCGGATGGCAATCATCTCGGCCTCGTGGGCGCGGACTTCGTCCAGGGCGGGCAGGGGCAGGGGGGCGTTCATGTGGTGGCGTAAGGGGTCAACTGCAGAAAAGCCATTGTCCCGCGCTCGCGCGACACTGCGGGTCTGACTTTCCCGCAGATCTTTCAGGAGCCACCATGAAAACCTACCGCATCGCCACCATCCCGGGTGACGGCATCGGCAAGGAAGTGATCCCCGCCGGGCAGCAGGTGCTTCAGGCCGTTGCCCAGGCGCAAGGAGGCCTGAGCTTCGAATTCGAGAACTTCGGCTGGGGCGGCGATTGGTACCGCGCCCATGGCCAGATGATGCCCGCCGACGGGCTGGATGCCCTGCTCGGCAAGGACGCCATCCTCTTTGGCTCGGCGGGTGACCCGCACATCCCGGACCACATCACCCTGTGGGGCCTGCGCCTGAAGATCTGCCAAGGCTTTGACCAGTACGCCAACGTGCGGCCCACGCGCATCCTGCCGGGCATCGACGCGCCGCTCAAGCGCTGCAAGCCCGAAGACCTGGACTGGGTGATCGTGCGTGAGAACTCCGAGGGCGAATACGCCGGCGTGGGCGGGCGGGCGCACCAGGGCCACCCCATCGAGGTGGCTACCGACGTCTCCATGATGACCCGCGCTGGCGTGGAGCGCATCATGCGCTTTGCCTTCCGCCTGGCCCAATCGCGCCCGCGCAAGCTGCTCACGGTGGTGACCAAGAGCAACGCCCAGCGCCACGCCATGGTGATGTGGGACGAGATTGCGCAGCAGGTGGCGAAGGAGTTCCCGGACGTGCGCTGGGACAAGGAGCTGGTGGATGCCATGACCGCACGCATGGTCAACCGCCCGGCTTCCATCGACACGGTGGTGGCCACCAACCTGCACGCCGACATCCTGAGCGACCTGGCCGCAGCGCTGGCCGGCAGCCTGGGCATCGCGCCCACGGGCAACATCGACCCCGAGCGGCGCTATCCCAGCATGTTCGAGCCCATCCACGGCTCGGCCTTCGACATCATGGGCCTGGGCCTGGCCAACCCCGTGGGCACCTTCTGGAGCTGCGTGATGCTGCTGGAGCACCTGGGTGAGCAGGCCGCGGCGCAGCGGCTCATGCGCGCCATCGAGGCCGTGACGGCAGACCCCGCCCTGCACACGCGCGACCTGGGCGGCAGCGCCACCACGGCGCAGGTGACGGCCGCTGTGTGCGTGCATCTGGCCCGCGCGTGAAGGCTTGGGGAATCCCCGCCTGACAAGGCGTGCCACATCGGGCACATTGGCGCGGTTGCGATCTCGCTCGGAGGAGCCTTCCATGACCCGTTCTCTTCGTCTGCTCAGCAAGACCGGTGCCGCAGCCACGGCCTCACGGGGGGCCGTGTTCGCAGCCCTGTTTGCCGCCGCGTGTGGCAGTTTGCTGCCGAGTTCCCCTGCCCAGGCCCAACCCTGCCCCGACAAGAACCTCATGTACTGGCAGGCCTTCCCCCCGGGCGGGGAGTCTGACCTCTCGGCCCGCCACCAGCAGCTGGTGCTCAAGAAGCGTTGCCCCTCGGTGGAGACCGTGGTGCAGTACAAGGCCGGTGCAGGCGGCGCCTTGATGTGGACAACCATGAACACCCTGCCGGGTGACGGCGTCACGGTGGTGGGCGTGAACCTGCCGCACACGGTGCTGCAGCCCATGGAGGGCAACGTCCAGTACAAGACCGAGGACATCACGCCCGTGTTCTGGTTCCACTACACGCCCGACGCGTTGGTGGTGCCCGATCAGAGCCCGATCAAGAGCTTTGCCGACTTCATCCGGGTCGCCAAGGCGCAGCCCAACAAGCTCAACCTCGCGGGCTCCGGACTGAACTCCGCCAACCACGCAGCGCACGAGCGGCTGAACCGCGACTTCGGCATCAAAACCACCTACGTGCCCTACAAGGGCACGGGTGACCTGGCCACGGCGGTGCTGGGCGCGCAGGTGGACGGCACCATGTCCTACACGGCCTTTGCCATCAACAACAAGGGCCGCGTGCGGGCCCTGGCGGTGGCCATGGACAAGCGCCACCCGCTGCTGCCTGATGTGCCTACCTTCAAGGAGCTCGGTGTGGACTGGGTGGACGGCGCCTTCCGCGGTATTGGCGTGCCCAAGTCCACGCCGCCCGAGGCCCGCAAGCGCCTGTCTGACCTGTGGGCGGCGCTGAACGCTGACCCGGAGATGAAGGAGCTGGCCGCCAAGAGCGGGTTCGAGCTCGTGAACGTGGGCGTGGACCAGATGGACGCCTTCATGCGGCAGCGCGTGCAGGTCTACACCGAGGTGGGCAAGGCCATGGGCCTGGGCAAGAAGTAGGCTGCCCGGCAGCCAGCGCCCGAGGGGTCCCCATGAAGCTG
>CAYSOD010000147.1:0-8433 GCA_964432385.1 uncultured Rubrivivax sp. | reverse complement strand
TTCCTTGAAAGCCGTGCCTCGCGCGACAACCCCAAGGCCGACTGGTACGTCTGGGCCGACGCCCGGCCCGATGGTTCGCCGCCGAACAACTGGCTGAGCTGGATGGGCGGCCCCGCCTGGCGCTGGGAGCCGCGCCGGCGGCAGTACCACCTGCACAACTTCCTGCCGCAGATGCCGGACCTGAACTTCCACTGCCCTGCTGTGCAGGACGCAGTGCTGGATATCGCCCGGCACTGGCTGGAGCGTGGTGTGGACGGTTTCCGGCTGGACACCGCCAACCTCTACTTCCACAGCCGCGGCCTGGAAGACAACCCGCCGCTGCCGGAGGGCTTGCGGGGTGACTCCCCGGTGCTGATGCAGCGGCACCTGCACAACGCCGATCAGCCTGAGGCGCCTGGCTTCTTCGAGCGCCTGCGTGCGCTGATGGACGGCTACGGTGACCGGATGGCGGTGGCCGAGATCGGCGGCGTGGACCCAGCGCCGACGATGGTGGTCTACACACGCGGCCGCGACAGGTTGCACACCGCCTATTCCTTTGCCTTCCTGGGTGAGCGGCCCGATGCGGCCCAGGTGCTGCGCGTGCTGGCACCCTGGGCCGAAGGCGAGGCCCAGACCGCGTGGCCGAGCTGGGCCTTCTCCAACCACGATGCGCCGCGCGTGGCCACCCGCTGGGCCGG
The DNA here is from genome assembly GCA_964432385.1 of uncultured Rubrivivax sp. Classification (GTDB taxonomy): domain Bacteria; phylum Pseudomonadota; class Gammaproteobacteria; order Burkholderiales; family Burkholderiaceae_C; genus Rubrivivax. The sequence continues at coordinate 7,756 of CAYSOD010000147.1, read as the reverse complement.
CGGCACCGGCGGCGCCTTTTCCTTCGGCGGCCGTGGCGATGACGGGGCCGCAACGTCCACCGGTGCCACGCCGATCACCTGGCTGGCCCTGCTGCTGGCCTTGCGCGGCACGGTCTTCCTTTACCAAGGCGAGGAGCTCGGTCTGCCGCAGAGCACGCTGGCTTTCGAGGACTTACGCGATCCCTTCGGCATCGCGCATTGGCCGCAGAACCCGGGCCGGGACGGTTGCCGCACGCCGTTTCCCTGGCAGTCCGACGCCCCCCTGCTGGGCTTCAGCACTTCAGGTCGCCCCTGGTTGCCGGTGGACCCGGCCCATGCGCGCCTCGCGGTTGATCGCCAACTGGCCGATCCGATGTCGGTGTTGAACGCCACGAAGGCACTGCTCGCGCTGCGGCGTGCCCACCCTGCTCTGCGCCTGGGGAGTTTCGAGCCGCTGGTGGTGGAGGGTGACGTGCTGGTGCTCAGGCGCTGCCACCGTGAAGCAGGCGTCGAAGATGCGCTGTTCCTGGCCTTCAACCTGGGGGGCCGTGAGGCCAGGCTCCCCAGGCCCGTGGCAACGCCATTACGGGGGGTGCTGTTCGAGCATCAGCAGGCCGCCGTCGTCGGGCGCACGTTGGTGCTGCCCGCGGGTGCCGTGCTCTTTGCAAGGCTGCGTTGAGCTGCCTGCGGTCACCTTCGTCCAACTATAGAACCACCCGAGATGAACACGCTGTCCGACCACACACTCGACATCGACAGCCCGTACGCCTTGACCGAAGCCCAGGTAGAGCGCTTTCGGCGTGACGGCTGCATCAAGCTCAAGCAGGTGCTGTCGCCGGCCACGCTGGCCCACTACGGCAGCGCCATCACGCGCTTGACGATCGACCTCAACACCGAGCATCGGCCGCTGCAGGAGCGCAGCACCTACGACCGTGCGTTTCTCCAGGTGATGAACCTGTGGGAGCACAGCCCGTTGGTGGGCCGCTTCGTGATGGGGCAGCGCCTGGCGCGCATCGCGGCGGAGTTGCTGCAGGTGAGCGGGGTGCGCCTGTACCACGACCAGAGCCTGTACAAGGAGCCGGGCGGCGGCATCACACCGGCGCATGCCGACCAGTACTACTGGCCCCTGGCGAGCGACCGCACCATCACCGCGTGGATCCCCCTGCAGGCGGTGCCGGCGGAGATGGGACCGCTGGGCTTTTATGCCGGCAGCCAGGGCGTGGCGTTCGGGCGCGACCTGGGCATCAGCGACGAGAGCGAGGCACAGATCACCGAGAACATGGCGCGCCATGGTTTCAGCTTCGACGTCAGCCCCTTCGACCTGGGTGAGGTCAGCTTCCACCTGGGCTGGACCTTCCACAAGGCCGGGGCCAACACCAGCGCGCAAGCGCGCTCGGTGATGACTGTCATCTACATGGATGCGGGCATGTGTCTTTTGCCTGCGCTCAGCCCCATCCAGGCCAACGACCGCAACCAGTGGTGCCCCGGTGCACGCGAGGGCGAGCCCATCGCCACGCGCAAGAACCCGGTGATCTGGGAGAGATGATTGAGAGCCCTCAAGGTCCGGGCGGTGCCCGAGCCGGCTCCCCGCGGGCGCATAGGAAAACATGGGGCTGCCTGGCGTTTTCTTGCGAGATGACGCAGAGTTGATCGAACCCTGAGCGCACGATGAGCATGAAGATCCTGTGGGCCCTGGTCATGGCATGGTGGGCCCTGGTCGCAGCCGGCCCGGCCTGGGCCGCCTTTTCAGGCCGAGGCGACCTCACCCAGCACGTCGACCCTTTCATCGGTACCGACGGCACCGGGCATGTGACCCCGGCGGCGATGGTGCCCTTCGGTATGGTGGCGCCTGGCCCCGACAACGCCGACCGCGGCTGGAGCTACAGCAGCGGCTACCAGTACCGCGCGCCGCGCATCCTGGGCTTCTCCAACACGCACATCAGCGGCGCGGGCATCCCCGAGCTGGGCGATGTGCTGCTGATGCCCGCGGCCGGCACGCGCTGGACGGCCCAGAGCACCGACTTTTCGGCCGCCCACGACAAGAAGACAGAGAGTGCCCGCCCAGGCGTCTACCGCGTCACGCTGCCCGGCCACGGCGTGCGCGTGGAACTCACCACCACCCAGCGTGTGGCTGTGCACCGTTACACCTTCACGCAGCGTGGTCGTGTGCAGGTGCTGGTGGACCTGCAGCACGGGCTGCTGTTCGGGGAGGGGCCGCGGGTCACGCAGGCCGCTTCCGCCGTGGACGCCCCGCGCGGCGAGCTGACCGGCACCACGCACGCGAAGAACTGGGTCGAGCGCGAAGCCTCGTTCATCGTGCGCTTCGATCGGCCCATCGAGCGCGTGACCACGTTGCCTCCCCGCGCAGGGGACCAGGCCGCGCGTTACCTGCTCGACTTCGATCTCGGCCCCGGCCGGGTGCTGCACGCGCGTGTGGCACTGTCCACCGTGGACGTGGACGGCGCGCGCCGCAACCTGGCCGTGGATCAGGACAAGTCCTTCGACACCGTGCGCGCCGCCGCCGATGCGCAGTGGCAGCGGCTGCTTTCCCGCATCGACATCGAGGCCGACGCGCGATTCAAGAAGATCTTCTACTCGGCGCTGTACCGCACGCTGCTGCACCCCAGCGACATCGCCGACGCTGACGGCCGGGTGCGCGGCCCCACGGGGCAGGTGATGGCTGCGCCGGGCGGCGTGTACTACAGCACCCTGAGCCTGTGGGATACGTTCCGAGGTGTGCACCCCCTTCTCACCCTGCTGGTGCCCGAACGAGTACCGGGTTTCATCCAGACCCTGCTGGCACACCACCGCGCGCAGGGCTACCTGCCGCTGTGGACAGCCTGGGGCCGCGAAACGCACACAATGATCGGCAACCCTGCGCTGCCCGTCATCGCCGATGCGGTGGCCAAAGGCTTTCACCGCCAGGGCGTGGGCTTCGACCTGCAGGTGGCCCTGCCGGCCATGGTCGAAACCTCCACGCTGCCACGCCCGCGGGCGCCCGAATGGGCGCAGCGCCGTTGGGATGACATCGAACAGTTCGGCTTCATCCCGCTGGACCGCATCAGCAACGAGTCGGTGAGCAAGACCTTGGAACTCGGCATCGGCGACGACGCCGTGGCTCGCGTGGCCCGTGCGGCGGGCCGCCCCGAGGTGGCCGAGCGCTTTGCCCGCCGTGCCCAGGGCTGGCGCCATCTCTGGGACGCCCAGACGCAGATGATGCGCGGCAAGGACAGCAACGGCCGTTGGCGCGAGCCCTTCGACCCCCTGGTGCCCACCAGCCCGATGAACAACCCGGGCGACTACACCGAGGCCAACGCCTGGCAGTACACCCTGACCCCCGCGTTGCATGACCCTGATGGACTTGTGACCCAGATGGGAGGACCAGCGGCCTTCGAGTCCTGGCTGGACCGCTTCTTCTCAGTGCCCGCTCGAGGTGATAACAAGCACCTCGGCCAGGAGGCCATGATCGGCCAGTACGCCCATGGCAACGAACCCAGCCACCACATTGCCTACCTCTACGCCTGGACAGCTTCACCTCACAAGGGCCATGCGCTGATCCGCCGAATTGCGCGCGATTTCTACGGCAGCGAGCCTGACGGCATCATCGGCAACGACGACTGCGGCCAGATGAGTGCGTGGTTCGTGCTGTCGACGCTGGGCCTCTACCCCGTGGTGCCGGCTTCCGGCCAGTACGTGGCCGGCGTGCCGCTGGTGCGGCAGGCCGCTCTGACGCAGCCGGACGGTTCCCGGCTGCTGATCCGTCCCGGCACCCGCCCCGGGCCTTGGCTGGACGGTCGGCCTCTGGACCCCAAGGCCGTGGCGCATGCGGACCTGTTGCAGGCCCGCAGGCTGGAACTGGGGCCGTGGCAAGATTCAGCGACGCGGCCGACCAGCGGCACCCGCAGCCATGTCTCCCATCGCTGACGTTGACGCCGGCCTGCTGCGCCTGTTTGAAGAGCTCTACGCAGGACTGACCAAGGATGAAGCCCAACCCCCGCCCAGCCAAGAAGGCTCCCACAACCACTCGAGCCAATGGAGGACTGAACGAAGCTGCGGGCATCCAGGCCTGGGCCTGGAAGAGCCTGTCAATTGCCGGCCTTCTCTTCTTGGTGGGATGCGCCGCGCCGCGCGCGCCCGTGCCCGTGCCCACGCCTACGCCGCCTCAGGCTCCTGTGCCTTCACCTGCCCCGCCGCCGGCGGCAACGCCTCAGCCGCTCCCAACACCTTTGCCCCCGCAGGCGCCGTCGCCTGCCGCGCGGCCACTGCCGCCGCCCGTGGCCAGCGTCCCGTTCCGCAATTGGGACGAGTTCAGGCTTCACGCAGGACGTCGCATCGTGGCGGCCAACCCAGATCGCACCTTCACGGGTGCGGTGCCTGAGCCGCTGCTGGCCATTCCCGTGCTGGAGGTGGAGCTCAACGGCGATGGATCCGTTCGCCGCATCGTCGTGCAGCGCCAGCCCAGTCAAGCTCGGGATACGGTGCAGCTGGCGATCGACGCCGTCCATCGCGCAGCACCGTTCGGCGACATCTCACACCTTCCCCGGCCCTGGAAGTTCAGCGAGGTCTTTCTGTTCCGCGACGACCGCCGCTTCAAGCCGCGCGTGCTGGATCTCTGAGCTCACGACCAACCCCGAGCTGAATTCACCCAGGGGCCCTGTCTCCAACATCGACCCAGGAGCTTGCCATGACAACGGATCTCTTCTCCCTCTCCGGCCGGATCGCCCTCGTCACCGGCGCCTCGCGCGGGCTCGGTCTGGCCATGGCCGAGGCCTTGGCCCGGCACGGTGCCCACGTGGTCATCAACGGCCGCCAGGCTGACACATTGGATGCAGCCGCGGCGCCCTTGCGTGAGGCCGGCCTGTCCATCGAGACGATGCCGGCCGACGTGGGCGATGTGGAAGCGACCAGGGCGGCGATCGACGGTCTGGCAGCGCGTCACGGGCGCCTGGACATCCTGGTGTGCAACGCAGGCATCCAGCACCGCAAGCCCTTGGCCGAGTGGCAGATGCAGGACTGGGAGCGGGTGATCCACCTCAACCTGTCGTCCTGTTTTGCCATGGCCCAGGCGGCCGCCCGTCACATGGTGGCGCACGGCTTCGGGCGCATCATCATGACCGGCTCGGTCATGTCGGTGCTGGCGCGGCCGACGATCCATGCCTACGTGGCGGCCAAGAGCGGCTTGTGGGGCCTGACCCGCTCCCTGGCTGCGGAGTTGGGCCCGCAAGGGGTCAACGTCAACTGCATCGCGCCGGGATTCTTCAAGACCGAGATGAACGAAGCGCTACTGAGAGACCCGGAGTTCCTGGCCTGGGTGGAGGGGCGCACACCGCTCAAGCGCTGGGCCGAGCCCGCCGAGATCGGCGGCGCGGCGGTCTTCCTGGCCGCACCGGCCGGCTCCTACGTGAACGGGCACCTGCTGGCTGTGGATGGCGGGTTGATTTCGGTCGTCTGACAACCTGCCGAAAATCGCAGACTGCGAAGTCCGTGCCTTTGCATTCAGAATACGATTTGTTGATTTTCCCGCTCAAACCCTCTCCACAGGCACCTTGACCATGTCCGCCATCCTTGAAAAGCTCACGGCCTCGGCCCAGAAGGAATTCCGCTTCGATCCGCTGACCGAAGCGCGCGAGAACATCTACCAGCCCAGCCAACCGGGGCTGATGTTCCCGGGCCGGCCGGCTTTCGACGACGTGGCCCGAGAGCGGCAGTACCTTAAGGAGCGCCTGGTGGGCGCCTGCCGGGCGTTTGCACGCGAAGGCTTTGACTACGGCTTTGCGGGTCACCTCACCATCCGCGACCCGGAGCGCCCGAACCTGTACTGGACCAACCCGATGGCCGTGCACTTCCGGCAGGTCAAGGTGTCCAACCTCATCCTGGTGGACCACCGCGGCCGGGTGGTGGAGGGTGACTACGCCGTCAACCGCGCCGGTTTCGTGCTGCACGCGGCCGTGCACGAGGCGCACGCCGACATCGTGGCGATGTGCCATGCGCACACGCTGTACGGCACGGCCTTTGCGGCGCTGGGCAAGCCCCTGGCGCCCATCTCGCAGGACGTGGCGGCCTTCTTCGAGGACCACGTGGTCATCAACGACGAAGCCGGGCAGGTGGCGGTGGAAGAGGACGCCGGTCCCAAGGTGGCCGACTGGTTCAAGGGCGTGAAGGCCGCCATCCATCAGAACCACGGCCTGTTCACCGCCAGCCGTCACAGCATCGAAGCGGCGGCCTTCTGGTTCATCGCGCTGGAGCGCTGCTGCCACCAGCAGCTGCTGGTGGAGGCCACGGGTGTCACACCCAAGCTGGTGCCGCCAGACCGCTCACGCTACAGCCGCGAACATGTGGGCAGCGAGTACATCGGCTGGCTGCATTTCCAGACGATCTGGAACGACCTGGTGCGCACCGAGCCGGACATGTTCGACTGAGGTCCCTGCAGGAGCGCGCTGCCCTCTGAGGCGACTCCGGGGCGCGTCCTTGACCGTCGTCCAGGTGTTGCGAAAGCTCACCACGGGCACGACCAAACGCCAGGAACATGTCCCCCATGCGAGCCCGTCGGCTCGGCCTTGCCTGGGGGCCCCCATGTCCAACAGACTCTTTGCGGTCACGGCGCTGACCGTCGCGCTGACCTTGGCGGGGCTGTCTGCCCTGTCGCAGCCGCCCCAGCCGTCGGCGTCGGCGGCGTCAGCCGCGGCCTTGACCTCAGCGCCGCCCGACCAGACGGTCACGGTGACGGCCCTGCCGCCGCCCATCAACTTGCCCGCGCCCGTCTACGTCATCGCCTCTCGCGAGTTCGAGCCCTTGCGCGGCCAGTACGTGCTGGCCGACGGCCGCACGCTCACCGTGTCAGGCCGCCCTAAGCGCATGCGCGCGCAAATCGATGGCCTGCCGTCGGCCGACCTGGTGGCTGCCTCTCCCAGCGTGCTGGTGGCCCGCAACCGCCAGATGAGCCTGAGCTTCCGCCAGGCCGACAACGGCGTGGTGCGTGACGTGCTGGTGACCTACGTCAAACCCGTGGAGGTCAACGGCAGCCGGGTCACACGTTGAAGAGGAAGTTCAGGACGTCACCGTCCTTGACCACGTACTCCTTGCCTTCGGCGCGCATCTTGCCCGCGTCCTTGGCGCCTTGTTCGCCCTTGAAGGCGATGTAGTCGTCAAATGCGATGGTCTGGGCGCGGATGAAGCCGCGCTCGAAGTCGGTGTGGATCACGCCCGCGGCTTGCGGCGCGGTGTCACCGATGTGGATGGTCCAGGCGCGCACTTCCTTCACGCCGGCCGTGAAGTAGGTCTGCAAGCCCAGCAGCTTGAAGGCCGCGCGGATCAGGCGGTTCAGGCCGGGCTCCTCCTGCCCCATTTCTTGCAGGAACAGCAGGCGGTCGTCGTCAGCCATGTCAGCCAGCTCGGCTTCGGTCTTGGCGCAGATCGCCACCACGGGGGCGTTCTGCTTGGCGGCGTACTCGCGCAGCCGCTCCAGGAAGGGGTTGTGCTCGAAGCCGTCCTCGGCCACGTTACCCACGAACATCGCCGGCTTGGCGGTGATCAGGCACAGCGGCTTGAGCACCACACGCTCTTCCTTGCTGAAGTCGATGCTGCGCACGGGCCGGCCTTCATTGAGCGCCGCGTCGCACTTCTTCAGCACGTCCACCAGGCGCTGTGCCTCCTTGTCGCCGCCGGCCTTGGCTACCTTGGTGTGGCGCACCAGCGCCTTTTCCACGGTGGACAGGTCGGCCAGGCACAGCTCGGTCTGGATGACCTCGATGTCGGCGATCGGGTCCACCTTGCCGGC